>CAXFTV010000120.1:0-13256 GCA_964005845.1 uncultured bacterium | reverse complement strand
GGAAGACCATCCAGCAGGAACCTACCGAGCCGATAAAAAGGGCCAGAATAATTCCCCAGAAAATATAGCGCCGGCTCTTGAGATCCATTTCTTCAATTAGCTTCAGCCCATTGGCGACTACTGCCATGAGGAAAATTCTTACGTCGCCACACCAGATGTAAGTCAGTGAAAGATTAAAGACGCCGGTCGTTCCCACCAGCTGCGAGCCCAGTCCCTGGACGACCAGGTCGGGGGCGATCAGCGGGGCGCGTATGGCTGCCAATCCGGCTTCTGCCAAAACCCGGGTGAGGCCAATGAAAATCAGCAATGCCACGCCGACGAAGAGCAGGGCCACCCAAAGTTTAGTGCCCATCAGCCACAGCCAGCCGGCCATAACTGCACTGCCGCCCAACAAGCCCGCTACGGCGCTGCGGTAAGACATTATTTCATCGCTGTCGTCAATCTCAGGAGCGCGCCCAAAGGCCTTGGAGAAGACGTTCCTTAAGTGCTGCCGCCCTATCCAAAATCCCAGTAGCACCATGGCTATGAGGGCCCCGCCGCCCTGGTAGGCCAGGAAGGCGTGGTCTTGGACGCTGTATTCAAAGTTCTGCCTTGAATATATTCCGCTCAGCTGCAGTGCTTCGGTTTCCAGCTTGGAGAGCAGGTGAAAAAACCAAATTCCAGCGGCTACCTGGGTGTTGATAAGGTAAGAAAAGCCCACCATCGAAAAGTGAATACCCAAATTCAGCCGCTGGTTACCAACTTCGACTATATTCCAGTCCAAGTTGATTAGAGGTATACCTACGTCGTAGCGGTTGAGTGCTTTCAAAGTTCCAACCAGAAGGGGGATGGCGGCTCCGTACCATAGGGACTTTTTTCTAAAAAGGCCGTTTACCAGTTGGCCTTCCTTCTCGGCACTGACCATGGCCATGCCCACCTGGGCGAGGGGATAGGGCAGGCGTTCGCGCTCGACCCACTGTCGGCGTAGAATGACGGCAGCGGAGATGGTAGCGACATAGAGGGCAAGCAGGAAAATGGCCCACCAACACAGGGGTTCGAGCCAGGCCTGGTAGGAGATCGAGGCGTCGCCGCTAATGCCCTCGTAAAAGGCCTGGTTGTGGTTGCCGTCGTCTACCAGCAGACGATGTTTGGGGAAATGGGGAACTAGTGTTTCTAGCCATTCGTTTTGCGGGGATGCATAGTAGAACAAAGCGGTGAGCGTGGGCAGGAGCTGCTGGCTCATACCCATGGTGCAAAGGGACGAAACCACCAGCAGCATGATATAAACTAAAACTAGCTCCGAGCGGTTTAAAGCAAGACTGCCGCCGCGCCAGACAAAGGGCAGATTGAGCAGCGTGGAGGCAATTATAAAGCCGTTAAACATTACTCCGGGGGAGTGTATATCCACTTCGTCCAAAGGCCAGTAATACGCCAGAAAAATGCCGTTGGCGAGTATTGTTACCAGCAAAGCTGCCGAGCGTCGGCGGGCCACTAACTTGAAAAGGAGATTGAGTATGCCGATTAATAGGAGAAAGAGAAAGATGGCGCCGGGCGTATTAAAATCAAAGGCGAGGGGAGAAGAGCGCATGGCCATGCGCACGTAGGGAGCGCCGATGGCCAGGAAAAAGCTCAAAAAGGCGCCGACCCAAAAGCCCCGCAAAGAAAGTCCGCCTCGACCTGCCGCAGTGTTTAGCAGGGATGGGCGGTTATCGAGGTAACTCTGGTACTTGTGCGGAATCTCACTAGCCATTAGTGTATAGATTTCCTCAGGGGAAAAAGAGAAATATATGGCTTGTTGGAATAATAGGGAATCCCTCCCAATCTGCAGGAATGGATGGATTTTCAGGCCCAGCACCTGAAAGCTAGGCGGATTTTAATTAGGCTTGGTTAAGGGCAACTACACTCTGGTGTTTGGAAAAATATATTTCAGCCTGGTTGATTATTTTCTTTGCGCAGTGCTTGATGAGCTGGAGGTATAGTTATGAAATGTATCAAAATATTATATTTTTTTTCGGGCCTCTTCCTATTGCCGGGTTTGCCTCGGGAGCTCTCGGCGGATCCCGAGGCATTGCGCGACGATATAGGGATTCGCAAAATTCTGCAACTTCAGAGAGGGACCATACGCATTGCCAAGGATCCGCGCGACAATGCGCTATATACGCTGACTGCTTCTGGAATAATCTCTCGGGTCGTGATGCAAAGCGAAGATGAGCCGCCTGGTTTGACCATTGCCCGCGGGGTCCTTGATGCGGCCACGGGTGCCCGTGTGTGGACCCGTCTGGAATCAGGAGGGGAAATGCCAGCGGATGTCCCGCTGGACGAGATCCTGGCCGCACACCAGGAGAAGACCAATCGCTTTACCGACCCCACGGACGGCCAGCTCTACGTCCTCGCCGTAGATGGTTCCATTGTTATTCCGCCGCGGACAGTCGTCGCCGAGATTGCCGAACATGGAATTTTATTTCCAGCCGCCTTATTTATTGCCACAGATGGAACTTTCTACCTAACCCTCGACTATGCCAAGGCCAATGCCACCGGACAGGTGCCGCTCCACGATAGCACCGAGCACGGTTTTGCAGATACGCAGGGATTTGCCATTGGTCCGGATGGCACTTTTTATATAGGCTTTACCAGACGGCGGAATGGCGACCGGATCACGGGTGTGGCCAAAGGGAGACTCGATGCGGACAGCGGGCGGCGCGTTTGGTCGACCATTGCCCTTACCGAACCCATCCCTCCGGGCAGCAAAAACCATCCCCACCCGGGCATCGTCATCGAGCCAGCTGGCCGCTTTGTCTTCCTGAGTAGCGGCTCGCGCACCGACCACGGTGAAGTGGCCGACCGCAACGGCACCTTGCCCGGAGTTCGCGAAGTCCCCTTGACGGCGGTCATCCTGCGCTTGCCTACGGACGCCGAGGATATCATTATCCCCGCCGATGCCGAAGAGCTCAAAGCCTCCGGTTATCTCTTCGCCGAAGGTTTCCGCAACGCCTTTGATATGGCCTTTGCCGGCAACGGAGACCTTTTCGCAGCAGATAACGGGCCCGATAGCGACCAGCCCGAGGCAATCAGCTGGGTCAGAGAGGGGCACCACTTCGGCTTTCCCTGGCGCATGGGCGGGGTAGACAATCCCATGCGTTTCCCCGACTACGATCCAGGGACCGATAATTACATACTGTTCACCGCATCTGGTGCCAGGGATCAGGGGTTATTCTACAATGATCCGGATTATCCGCCGCCACCGATGGCCTTTACGGACCCCATAGTCAATCTGGGACCCGATGCCGACCGTTTCCGCGATCCCGAAACTGGCGCGGTCAAAGACGCCAGCGATTTGGGCATGGTGATCCAGACGCTGACGCCGCACAGTTCGCCACTGGGATTGGTATTCGATGTGGAAAATAGGTTGAGTCGTGAATTTAAAGGCGATGGTTTCGTGCTCCGCACCGGCGGAGATTGTTGTGCTTTGATAAATAGTTTTAACGACCCCGACGAAGACTTGTTGCACATGGATCTAGAGAAAAAGGGCGCCAATTATCAGGCCCGCATAACTCGGATCGTCAGCGGCTTCAAAGGGCCGGTCGACGCGGAAATCATCGGCGATAAGATTTACGTTATCGAGTGGAGCGGTGATCGGGGATTGTGGGAAATCAGCTTGCCTCAAGACGTCCGCACTGCAGTTGAGATGCACACAGATGCCGTCCCGGAAATGGCGGGGCTATCCCACAATTATCCCAATCCATTTAACCCCTATACCACCATAGAATATGGGGTGCGTGGGTTCGCCCGGGTTGAATTGGCGATTTTTGATCTTTTGGGCCAGAACATCCGCACCCTGGTCGATGCCGACCAGGCGCCGGGGCGCTATGCCCGCAGGTGGGACGGTCTTATGGATAATGGCATACGGGCTGCCAGCGGCGTATACATCTGCCGCCTTAAAGTCGGTGCCTACGAGCAGGCGCGCCGACTAACCTTGCTCAAATGAGGCGGCCTTGCGGGGCAGATCCCGCGCACCTTTTCGTAGTTATCCGGCGGGCAGGTGAATAGATTTTTTTGGGTTCATAGTATACCTGTAGATGTTTTCAGTTGGTAGAAACCGAATTCAAAAGCTGGGAGTCGATTACCACCTGGGGAGCGTATATTCGCCGTAGGTTTTTAATATAGTCTTCGAAAATCAACTCGATTTCCCTGGAACGTTCGCCTTTGAGTTTTCTGCGGACGACTTGTTGTACCTTTGACGTAGCAAAGGACATTAGGCGGGCCGGTCGTTTTTCGACGACTTTCAGGACGACAAAACCTGTATAGTTTTTTGCAAAGCGAATCTTAATAGGACCCCTAACCTCGTCCCCCTTCATACCCCACGCCGCTTCGTGTATAGCATCTTTTTGCACCGTCGAATCCGCTGGCGAAAAGGTGAAAATATCGTATTTCCTCAAGCTGCCCATAAATAGGGGATAGGCACGCATGATTTCTTGCAGGTCTGCTCCGGCGCGCACTCGCTCGGCCACATTTTGTGCATCCCTGGGCGAGGCGAGGATAGCTCCTTCGACAATGGTCAGAGGGGGCTCAGTGAAGAACGCCGGATTATTTTCGTAGTAGCTTTTCAGCGCATCATTGTTTAAAACTTTTGCTTCTGCCACCAGCCGGCGGAGTCGGTCTATCAGCACCTCTTCCCGCTTTCTTGCTAGTTTTAGCCGATATGCTTCGCGCTGGTGCAAGCCGTGCTTTTTGGCGATTTGGGGCAGGATTTTTGTCTGCAGGACCTGGCGGCGGACAAATTGGACCAGGTCAGTACTGTCCACCGGGGAGGGGCGGCGGTTGGAGGCAGTGCGGCGCAAAAAAATCAGATACTCGTCGAGAGCGAGCTGCCCATGATCGTAGTGGCACAAGACCAGTCCTAAATGTTCGGGCGCGACAGGTGGAATCCCGTCGCTGGAATTCCTCCCCTGGCGCATGAGAAATGCGAGGGTGTTCTGCTCTACGGTGAAATGAAAATTGTTAAGTTGTTCATCGAGATAGGCTTGCCACAGCTGGTTTTTATTTTGCCGCAGCAAAATTTGCTCTATGGTCTTCTTTTGGCGTTCGAAGCCAACCGGTTTTACTTCTGTGGCCTGAATCAGATGATAGTTGCCATGCCGGTCCTGGTATGGGGTTGAAATTTCTCCCTCATCCAGGGTGAAAAGTTGTTCGGCAAAGGGGCTGCGGCGCCGGTCTTCTTCCTGCCAAAAACCCATATCACCGCCTTTGGGGGCGGAAAGGGTGTCCATGGAAGCCCTTTCCGCCAATTGGGCGAATACGGCACCTGCTTGCAGGTCTTGGTAGAGTTTCCAGGCCTCTTCCTCGGTGGGCACGGCGATATGGCTGGCTCGTTTTTCCAGCTTTTGGTCCAGTTGCTGTTCAAAGTAATAATCGCGGAGATCGACATCGGTGACTGCCGCTTTATTAGTAGCTTGCTCATCGTATAGACCCTCTACAAGTAGTTGTGCGGCAAATTGTTCCAGGGTGGCAACTACTAACGAATCAACGGCAAGAGCTTTTGCCTCAGCTTCGATCTTCATGATTTTTCGATCGATGAGCGGTTGCAAAAGCTCACTGGGAGAAGATTCTCCAAATCGCCAATGTAGACGCTGCATTATCATTTGAAGCTCTTTTAGGCGTATTTCTTCCGCGCCCACTTTTGCGACTATCTCCTCTGCCGGGGAACTTGTTGGAGACACAGTCGACCAACCCAGAAAAAGGGAGAGCAAAAGTCCCTTCGAATTCATGCGGCAATTCTCCTTTGAACTGTTGAGATTACTCGAGGACAATATAGAGGTACACTAGCAGCTTCTAAGCTAAAAAGGATGATTCGAAATGAGCAACATCCAGCTAATATCCGGCAGAAGAGGTAGATGTGCAATGGCTAAACTTGCTCCCTCGAAATCAGCCTGGAGGACTGGGGGAACTGTGGTTGTCCAGGTCTATTGAATGGGAGAAAAATGAGGACATAGAGTAGGCGAAAAATATAATCTGAAAAGTCCATTTTTTGCCGATTTTTCAGGCCTGAACAGCACTTGACACTAAGTCTTGTTTTGAATAGATTTAAGTCTAAAAATATGGATTTTTCGGTCCGGTGAACCGATTTTTATTATGTCAGATATTTAGCTGGAGTTTTTTTATTTCTTTCTAAGCGGTAATTTTTTCGATTTTTTCCGCTGGGCAAAGGAGTTGGCCACTGCTTTGCCCCAAACCCCTAAACCCAACAACTGCCGCCCCTCTTTTTCTTGTTTTCGCGAACTTTTAGCTGAATTTGCAAAAGATGGTAGCAAGGAGGTTTAAGAAAGGTTTTTGGTGTATTTCTTCCATAAGTCGCCCCTTTTTTGAGCTCATTGGCCACAGGTTCATTTCGGTGGATGCGACTAAGCCAGTGGCACTGAAATTTACCAATATCTTGCACTGACGGAGTCACTGGTTCCCTCCCACAGGTTTTTTCAGGGAGAATTTGAATTGATTTTTCTCCATTTTCTTATTCATTAAAGAAAAAAGAGGACTGGAAATGAAAAAAATTATCCTTCTCGCCGCGGCGCTGGTAATGGTTGCATCGGCAAGTTTCGCCGGTAATGCCAACGGCATTGGTTATTTTGCTCTTGAAGTACCTACTGGCCATACGATCAATATCGATGGCGAAGGCAGTGATTGGGGCTGGTTCGACCTGGCCTTCGGCTATGGTCCCGACGATTGCGTCGAGATCATTACTGGTGAAATCCCCTCCAAGGCCGACATTGACTTTGTCGCCATGACGGCCTGGACGGGCGACGACCGCGACAACCGCCTCTACGGTTTTGTCCGCGTCACCGACGATATGCTGAATGTTTCGCAGACCGAGCCCGACAATGGCTGGCTCGATGATGATCTCGAGATCATCCCCGACGCCGACAACAGCGGTGGTCCGATGAAGGGCGAGGGGCTCGTTCAAAGTGCCAACGGGCAGCAGTTCACCATGCATGTTTCGGAGCCGGGCGGCTACGAAACTCCCTATGGCAATGGCACTTGGTGGCTGCGCCACCAGGCCCCACCCGAGATGCACTGGGTCGACGCACTCGCCGAGGCCAACATTGGCCTGGAACCGCCCGACGCCACGACCGGCACCGAGAATGTTGTTGTCAGCTACGAGTTTTCGCTGCCCCTTTTCGACGATCTTTCGCTCGATGGTGAGGGTGCCAGTGTGCGTCACATCCTGACTGCCGGTGAGACGATTGGCTTTACCTACCAGTTGAACGAAGCTGATGCAGAAGCCCGCGATGTGCAGTTGTCGACAGCTGCTGAGAATGGCGCTGCATGGGATGCGACCTTCGCCTCCGATTTCACCCTGCTGGCGGTCGGCGAATACGATGCGGCCACGGCCGTCGAAGGCAGCAGTTGGGCGAAGATCAAAGCCTCCTTTGACAAGTAGTTGTCCATCAGTTCGGACGGACTGAGGAGCGCTTGCAAGTTTTCATCCTTCTCTTCGGTCTGCCAATGCGGCTTTTTATCGTAGCCGCCTAGTTTCATAGTTGTCTCCCGATCCGTCCAATCCAAGGTGACGGATCGGGAGACCTGACGATCTTCTCCTGACGGAATGCGGCCATGAAATTCTTCATCCTAGCAAAATTGGCATGCCTGGTGCTCCTGGTTGGCTGTGGCAGATATTTCGGCGGGCCAATTCATCCGGTTCCCAAAGTCCAGCAAGACGAATACATGGTCGTCGAAGATGACGGTTCTGTCACCTACGATTTTGAGCGCCTGGAAATCAGCCTGCGGCCCCCCACAGACGGGGAGTTGAACCGACAGTTTCCCACCCACTCAATAGGAGGAGCGACGGCGACCAATCCCTTCACTTTTGGGGATTGGAAACCCCTTGGTGAAAGTTTCACACCACCTAAATACACCGTTTTTCTCCTGTCGGTTAAGAATTATGCCTACCCCAAGGTCCGCATCGATCCTGCGCGTATGGAATTGGTGTCGACTACGAGCCGCCGCACCTACAAGCCCCTTACCTTCGAGGAACTGGTCGAGTATTACTACTCCCAGGCCCAGGCATATACCGGCAATGGCTATGATGATTATCAGGAGCGGCGCGATCTACTGCGCCGTTACCTCTACCGGGCAGATTTTGCCTACAGTGGGCAGGAGTTGGAAGGCTACCTCATTTTTCCTTTACTGGCCCACGACGTTACTGAGTTTGCCGTAAATATGGCTGACGTCGCTCTGCGTTTTGATTTTCGCGACGAACCCACGGCAACCGCTGATCTGACCTTTCGCTACCAGCGCCAAGTCTACAAGGGCTACCAGCCACCTTCCGAACTTACCATTCAGCCCTGAGCAGGATTTTTTATGCGCGTCTGTTGGTTCCTATTAGCAGCAGGTATAGCCCTCTCAGCACACGCCCAGACGACAGAGACGTGGATCATAGGTCGAGGTGGAGATGATTGGGGCATCCATGCGGATGTTGCTGCAGGTGTTGATCTAACCAAGCCGGGTATCCTTTCTCCCGCCGCATTCTCCCTCGAGGACAATGTGACCCAGGCTGTTCAATGGGAGGATGCTTCGACTGAGGACTTCATCGCCGATGGGAATGGCCATATCTGGGATAACGCTGCTCTGGCCGGTTCGGCGGAGAATAGCAGTTTTACCCTTATTGATGGGGATCCCAATACCTCGACCGGAGATCGTTTCAAAACTTTCGGTGTCAACCAGGAGGGCCGGATCTTCTTCATGGATCTGGGAACCTCATTTCCTGCCAGCAGTATCATTTTTTACCCCCGTGATGAAGCGAAAGATGATTTCATTCGCTCCTACCAAATTGCCGTGAGTGACGGCCGTAGCTACAGCCAGGCTGGCTCGCCGCTTTACGATGTAGTTCGCCAAGTGCAGTTGACCCGGGACTGGCGGGCCCAGGTTGACTTCCCCACCCAACTGCTGCGCTTTGTGCGCCTGCGTGTTTTGTCTGCCAATGCCTTTGAATTAGCTGAGATTGAAGTGCATGGCGAAGGATTCGTGCCCAAGGGGACCTACCAGTCTAGGCTCATTAAATTGCCGACAGTGGTCAATTATGGAAAGCTCTCCTTCCGTGCCAAGAAGGTCCGCCGGCAGGCGGATGGAAGCCTGGTCATGGATCCCGAGGCGGAGGCTCGCGTTGCGGTGCGCTTGCACAATGGCCAGGACGAAACCCCGCTGCGATACTTTAAGATAGTCGATGAAAGGACGGGCCGTGAAGAAGAGACGACCCCCTCCGAATACGCCGGCCTTTCCGGTAAATTCAAGGGTTCCGTGCTGGAGGATTTGGTAAATTGGAGTACCTGGACCGAAACGATCCTGGCCGATTCCACCGGTTTGTACTCCATAGATCTCGACCTGCCCGGCCCGCGCGAATACTTTCAGTTCCACATGCAGTTTACCGGCATCGCTTCGGACGCCATGCAGGTCGATAGCCTTGCGATCACTTACTCCAAACCAGTTGCCGCTGGCGCGGTTGGTGAGGTGGCCATCCTTGAAGATCCCAATCCGGCGCAGGGGCGAACCTCTGTTCCAGCCGGTGTCGATACCTTGCTGAGCTACGATATTCGGGCAGATTTGGGAAGTCCACCCTTCCCCGGGTTTGATGGGGTGCGCATCTTTACGCCCTCAAAACCAGAGTTTGTCGGCTTCCAGATGGGCAATCCGCTCGTCGATGTCGAACCGGACAGCGTGCGGGCGGAAGACGGCGAGCTGCGGGTATATTTCCCCCAAAACCGCGTCGTGAGCGGCCGCGATCAAAGGCTCCGGGTTATTTTCCGCACCCGTTCTTTCTTGTTTACGACAATGCTTGAAGGGCAGTTGATCGACAGCGGCGGCAGGCTGCCGCAAAACATTGCCGAAGGCGATGCCAATGAGGAAGTTACGACCAATTCCCTCAGGGTCTTTTTCTCCGGTGGCGATTCGGGTATCATCAATGCCTTCGATGTGACCCCGGGCCTCATCTCACCCAATGGGGACGGCATAAACGACGAGGGCCTATTCTCCTCTTCGATTCTGCGCCTCGTCGAGGCGGTTGATTTTCGCCTGGCCGTCTACGATCTGTCCGGCCGTTTCGTCCGCCAAGTGGCCAATGCTACCCGTGCGGCAGGTCTGTTTGAGGACACATGGGATGGCAGAGACGAAACTGGAAAACTCGTTTTACCGGGTGTCTACGTAGCCCGTCTTTCGGTGATGACAGGACGGCAAGAACTCACCCAGGCACAGGTGGTCCATGTCGCTTATTGAACCCCCAAAAAGTTCTCAGCGCCGAGGCGGGACATGGCTACTGGGAGGAATTTTCCTCTTCCTAGTCTGGACGGCGCCCAGCCAGGCCGAGGTGCGCCATATGGTCCTGGGGCAGGGCGGTACGCCCTGGTTAGAGGTGGCACAAGAGGTAGCTGCCCTCGAGGATACTACGGCAGCGGGTAGTTTGCAGCCGCGGCGCTACCTGCCCGAGGAGAACATCCTCCATGGAGGGGTAGGTGGCCTTGGACAGATTGTCAATCTCCTCGGATTTACCTGGACGACGAGGAAGTCGGGGCAGGGCACCTCGGGTTTTAAGCTCAATCTTACGCCTCGGTTTTGGCGCATAAAAAGTGGTATACGTGGTGGTAACCCCCTGTTGATCGATGGGGATCCGCTCGGTGCCCTCACTCCTTTCCCCGCCCAGTGGACCTTTGATCTGGGCGTACCGATGCCCGTATCGCGCATAGTTTTCTATGCGCCCAACGCGGGATACTCGGTCCAGGGTGAGGAGTTTGCCAATTTGTTCCCGCGTGGTTATGAGGTCACCGGTGCTCTAGAGGCGAGCGATCTGCTCCTGCTGGCCAACGAAACGAGCTACCATCCCCTCGAGATTGAGATCGCCAAGACCTTCAACAATCAGCAGAGAGTCGTAGACCTGGCGATGGTACCTACCATGATGCGCTTTCTGCGCTTCAATTTTGCCATGGGTGTCTCTGGTGGCTTTACCGAGACCCTATCCGAAATTGAGGCCTACGCCGATGGGTATCCGACCCGGACCTGGTTAGTTACCTCCCTCATCGATATGGGCGGACCGGTAAATTTTGGTCGCCTGAACTGGGATCTGGAGCCATTCCGGGAAATCGACGGCGAGGTTCAGCCCGACTCCCTGGCCAAAGTCCAGCTTTCCGTGCAGACCCGAACTGGTTTAGACGAGACGCCTCTGGTCTACCACATCATCACCCAGATCGGCCGCGAGCGCGAGGTCAGTGAAAAAGAGTTCAAGCGGGCTCTCCCGCCCAGTTCGACCGGGGTCGTACGGCCCGGTCTCCAGGGTTCTGTCATCAGCGACGTAGACAATTGGTCTTTCTGGTCTTCCCCCAGTCGGAGTTCGGGCGAATTCGTCCAGTCGCCCGATGGCCGTCGCTTCCTGCAGTTGCAGTTTACTCTCGAGAGTGAGGATATTCTGAGTTTTGGCCGTCTCAACTCCATCGACATTGAGATATCCGAGTTATTGGCGACTCAGGTCCTAGGCGAAGTAGCCCTGCTGGACGACCCAAAACCGCTGGGGGATATCGCCAGGGCGGAGGTCGGCCGCGACACGGTATTTACCTTCGATTTGCGCTCCATCTTTGCAAATGGCCAGGAGGGTTTCGACGGGGTGCGGATCGTCGCGCCCTCGAAACCCGAGTTTGTCGGCTTCGAGATGGGCGATCCCCTCGTGCCGGTCGAACCGGACAGCTTTCGCACTGCGGGGCAGGAACTGGTGGTCTATTTCCCCTCTAATCGCGTTCGGCCTTCCGATAACCGACCCGTGCGCATCCTCTTCCGGGGGGCGGCGTTGAGCTTCAGTTCGCACTTTACGGGAAATGTGCTGTCGACGACCGGAGAGGTGTTGCCCCAGTCGATCGATCCCGGGGATGCAAACCCCGAAGTAACGACTAACGATATGCAGGTGCAGTCCGAAATCTCTCGACTAGATGTCTTACCAAGTTTGGATTTGATACCGCCTGTGCTGACGCCAAACGGCGATGGCCGCAACGATGAAATGGTGGTCTCCTTTTCTTTGCTCGGGGTTCGGGAGGTTCCGGTCGATATTGGTATTTATGATCTTTCGGGCCAGCTGGTGCGCTCGCTGTTGAGGGAGCGGCTGGACCAGGAGATTTACGACGACGATATCAAATGGGACGGTTTGCTCGACGATGGCAGCCGCGCCATGCCCGGTCTCTATCTCTGCCGCGTTCTGGTCGAGGCCAACACCGGCCCCGTGGTAAAACTGCGCAGCATTGCAGTGGCTTATTGAGGAATATTAGAAGATGAATAAGCGACGAGGAGTTTGGCTCCTGGCAAACCTCTTTTTACTGACTGCCCTGTTTCAAGGCGTCGAAGCTGGTTCGTATCGCATAAATAGCAGGACCCAGTGGCAAAAGTGGGACCTGCCCGGTGAGTCGGTTTTGCTGGGCAATGATGGCAGCGTGCGTTTGCGTCGCTATAAACGCAATATCAATGCCGCCGCTAATGCATCCGAGTTCGAGCACCTTACCAAAGATGACGGTTTGGTTTTTGGTGGCGTGCGCCGGGTGGGGTCGGGACGCGCGACTGCAGCGCGTGTCATCGACAACGATGTCCAGAGCTGGTGGCAACCCAACTCGCGTGATGATCTCGAAGACCTGTGGCTTGAGGTAGATCTCGGACGGACCGTTCTGGCCGACAGGATCAGGTTGGTTTTTCCCGACACTCTGGGCGTCCGCCCCTTCCGCAACTTCTCTTTGTTCACTGCCGAGGGAGCCCGGACCAGCCTCAAGAACGATGTTTTCCAATTTACCCGTCTGGGCAGTACAATCGAACCAAACACTGAGACGGTGATCGATTACGACTTGAGAATCATCGATCCCGCTGGAGCGACCGGTACCTACCTGGTAACAGATGATACCCTGAGCTTCAATGTCGTACAGTATATTCGCTTCGTCGTCGACGAAGTTCAGGACGATGCCGGCCTGGCAGAGATCGAGGTATGGACGCCGGGAGAGAATATTGCCCTCGGCACTTTGAACCGGGGAGGCAATATCGTCTCCGGAACCGATACGGAAGGCGTCGCCAGCGTAATGGATGGCGACATGAATGAATGGTGGTCGGTAACCGCCGAGCGGGATGCGGCCGCAGATTGGGTGTTCGGAGGGTCCTGGTACGAATGGGATCTGGGGGCCACTTTCTGGCTCGACCGGCACGTTGCGCTCAGTTTTCGCCAGGGTTTCGGTACCTCTGGTGGGGGCAATAACCGGCAGCATGGCTTCATTATG
>CAXFTV010000119.1:0-3104 GCA_964005845.1 uncultured bacterium | reverse complement strand
GTTTTATCTCGTTCAGGAGGTACATTCTTGTCTACCATAACCAAAAAGGATCTGGCCCTCCTCGTCAGTCGGAGCACCGGTTGTAAAAAAAATCTGGCTGCCAAGATGGTCGATAGTTTATTTGTGGCCATGCGGGACAGTTTGATCCAGGGTAATCGCATAGAAATCCGAGGATTCGGCGTGTTTCAGGTCAAAGATACCCGCCCCAAACCGGCGGCCCGCAATCCCCGAACGGGTGAAATTATCTATGTTCCCGCTCGTCGCAAAACCCATTTCAAACCCGGCCGTCTGCTCAAGGAAGCGTTGCACCAACGGCGCAAAGGCATGCCTCCACTGGAAATTTCCGCCGAAGACGAGGACGACGATATCTAAGATGGGAAGGGGCGCCCTCCCCGTCTCTAGTTGCGCGACTGTTTTGGAAGAGCTCGCCGATTTTCCTTCCTGCCTATGATTTTTTTCCTCCTTTTTATTCTTCTTGGCCTCTGGCCTGCGGCGCTGCAGGCCGAATTTCTTCTGGGTCTATCCTGGTCTTCTTATCAGCAGCTTGAGCAGGTGGAAAATGCCGCTCTGCGGGTGCGCTACATATCCCCGCAGAGCATTATTTTCAGCGCTGAAAATAATGCTCTGGACCAGTTCGAGGTGCTCGGACTCGAGCCTATATTCAGCGACGAAGCAGGTCCCCGCGAAGGTTATTTTCTGGCGGAACATGTGCATCCGCCGCTCTCTTCGGCGGCCGAATTGATTTACCGGGATGCCGCCGGCTGGTTTTTGCTACGCTTGCCTTTATCCCATGCTGCCGCGCTCCAAGAGCGGCAGCATTTCCTCTGGCCCCTGCCCAAAACCTACGCGCTAGAGCCATGGCTCAGGCCCGCGCGAGCCGCCAAACCTCTGGTGCCGCTCGGAACTGCTTCAATGGCGGAAATACTGTCCCGGGTAGACCCGGTGCGCTTGCGGGGACACGTCGAGGTTCTGGCCCTGATCGATCCAGCAAAGGGCAGCACGCCGGACAATTTGCGCAGTCGCTATGCCCGCCGCGCGGAAACCTTCGAGTCAACTACTTATATCCGCGACCAGCTCGCTGCCTTTTTGGGGCCAGAGGCCGTCGAAATCCAGGAGTTTCGACATAGCCCCGGCGATTCGCTCATGTACAATGTAGTCGGCACCCTGACCGGTTCCGATGCAGAGGCTGGATACTACGTCGTTTGTGCCCACTACGACGCCATTGCCGTGCGCACCATTCCCTGGTCCTGGCAGCAGGATCCCGCTCCGGGAGCCGATGACAATGCCACCGGTACTGCTCTGGTGCTGGAGAGCGCCCGCATCCTGGCGGGGGTGGAGTTGCCCTGGTCAATCCGCTTCATTGCTTTTTCCGGCGAGGAATTGGGACTGTGGGGTAGTCAGGCCTATGCCAGCAATGCTCTGGAGCAGGACGACCGGATTCTGGGTGTATTGAATTTCGACATGATCGGTTTCAACGATTCGAAGCAACGGCTCGAACTCGTTACCAACCCGCCTTCCCGCTGGCTGGTGGACCTTATGAGCGCCAGCAATGAGCGCTATGACATCGGCCTCAAGCTGGATATACTGGACGATCAATCGGCCCGCCTGAGTGATCACGCCCCTTTCTGGGCGCGGGGTTACGATGCCATGCTGGGCATCGAGAATTACTTGCCCACTGATTCTACTACCTACGCGGTGCGCCAGGGCGATTATCGGATCAATACCCAATATCACAGTGTGTACGACGTCCCCGATAGTATCAACTGGGAGTTGGTCAAGCGCACAACCCAGCTGGCGGTGGCGACCCTGGCCCAGTACGGGCTGGAAGAAGGGTTGCCCAATCTAGTGGTTTTTTCCGGAGATACCAGCGGTGATCCCCAGGACAATCTGCGGGTGCGGGTGAGCAATATCGGTCTGGGCCGCCTGGATGTTCCCTACCAGGTGCGGGTTTCGCGCTGTGAAGCCGATTCCACCCGCTGCGAGGTAATTTACGACCGGGAGCACTCGATGCCGCTGGAGCCGGGAGGGGTGGAAGACATTGCCATCGACTGGCAGCGTTTCGGCGAGATGATTTTTCTACTGGAGGTCGATCCCCAGGACCGGATTGCAGAGGTCAGCGAGGGAGACAATCGGGCTTTTCAGAACGTCCGTTTGGTGCCGCAGACCGGCGTCAGGGTATTTCCCAATCCCTACCGGCCCGAGCGGGATGGTTTTTTGCGTTTCAGCGGGGTGCCGCTGAATGCCACGGTGAAAATTTTTACACTACATGGAGATCTGGTGTGGGCGGCCCGGGAGGACGACAGCGATCAGCGGAAGCTGAAGGCGAAACCGGAGGATATCCTCTGGAAGGGGGTCAACCAGACACAGAATATATGGGTGGGTAGCGGGGTCTATGTTTACGAGATTGCCACGCAGGCGGGGGAACTCGTCGAGCGCGGCAAAATCGCGTTGGTGCGTTAGGTGCGGTAAGAGTGCTCTCGTTTTTTTAAGGTTGGTGTGTGCTGCCGGGGGTAGCCGAAGGTAATCGGTGTTGCCCATCTATTCCTGCGACCAGTACACCCATTGCTAGCTTTTGTCCCGATTTAGCAGGGCTTCCACCTGTTGGCGCCAGTCTTCCGGGTAGTGCAACTGCCCTTTGAGGTGGAAGTCGCCGACCAGCGCGCGCAGCAGCTCGATCCGTTTTTCGCGGTCGGGTTCGGATTTTTTTAGGTGCTGGCGCACCCGACCCAACTGTTCCAGATAGTCGATGAATTCTTCATCGAAGAGCGCTTCCAGATCCTGCCGCAGGCGGCTGGCCAGGGAAGGGCTGGCATTGCTGGTGCTGATACTGAGACGCAAGTGGCCCGGATGCACCAGAGCGACCATGCCAAAGTTGGAAAAGGCCGGCTGGTCGTAGGAATTGATCAGGATGTTGCGCGCGCAGGCTGCGGCAAAAATTTCTTGGGTTAGCCCGGGATTGGCCCTCGCCGTATTTACCACCAGGAAAACTCCGTCCAGATCTTCGCAGCGGAATTCCCGCGCGAAGTACTGTAGCTTTCCGGCGTGGCTCCACTCCTGTAAAACAGGCGTTATGCTGGGACTGACTAGAGTGAGGCGGGCGCCGG
>CAXFTV010000118.1:0-3866 GCA_964005845.1 uncultured bacterium | reverse complement strand
GCCGTCACCAGGAAGGCCCCCTGAGCTCGCAAACGCGAGAAACGCACGTCCCGCCAGGCCTGGACGAGGGCGGGAAACACGTGGATCAGCGGCCGCCCCTCTATATTGCCGCTGGGGCTGCGCAGTAAAAGCTCGTTGATCCCGGCACAGAAATTGCCGCCCGATTCGCAATTGGGCAGCTTATTCTTCCATCCCGGCCCTTTCCTCTCGGCCATATAGGGCGCCAGACCCGGGAAGCGCGAGGGCCCCAGCAGACTGTAGCCATTTACGTTGACGAAGGCGCGGATATGGTTGCGGATGCTGGCGAGGGCCTCCTCGGCCATTCCCATCCGCGCTGCGCACGCAGCCATCCAGCCAAAGCTGAAGCCGGTGTAGCCATCCGCCCCGCGCGCCAGGAAGCGCAGCACGCTCTGTTTGCCGATCCGGGCCGTATCGGGGTCGCAATCCCGATGGATCTCTTCGCCGGGAAAGATCGGGTACAGGGGGCTGAGATGCCGGTGGGAGGGCCACAGGCTAACCCCCTCCCACTCCTCCAGCCAGCCCTCTGCAGAAACGGGAAGGGGGGCCAGATTCTGCAGCAACTCCTTCCACTCCTCGCGCTCGGCCTGATCGAGTCCGAGAATTTCGCTGGCCCTGATGGTATGCATGAGATGTTCGCGCAGGAGACCCAGGTCATAGGCGGAATTCTTGCCCCAGGCGCGACCCGCGCCGGGCCCGGGCGGCAGTCGGGACTGCTCGTGGACGAGTGAGGGCACAATGTGGTAGCGCCCCTCTTTGTCGGGCGCACCAACATAGGCGATAAAGAAGTCCAGACAGGCCCGGAACAGGCGATAGCAGTGGCGCAGAAATTCGCCGTCGCGGGTGAACTGATAATGCCACCAGAAATGGGCGCACAGCCACGCCCCCGCACCCGGCCACAATTCCCAGTTCGGGCTCCGATTGTGCGGTCGCCCCGAGCGCCCGTGACCGCGCACGAAGCGCGCCCCCGGCAATCCCGTGTAGCGTGCCGTATCTTCCAGCATATAGTCGAGGATACCAAGGTAAAGGTCGTAGAACGGCCAGCCCAGTTCGGGGCGATTGGCGCAATAAATCGGCCAGTAGATTTGCTGGATATTGATATTGGTGTGATAGTCGCCGCGCCACGGCGGATCAGCGAAGCCGCACCAGTGGCCGAACTGCCCGGGCGCCTGAGCGCCCCGGCGCGAACAGCTGGCGATTTTGTAGATTTCCGCATACCACAGATTTTCGATCAGTTTTTCGGGCAGAGAAATCCACCCTTTGCGCCAGTAGTCGGCCCACCATCGATGATGGGCTTGCAAAGCCCCTTCAGCACCGCTCCAGCGCGCCAGATCATCTTTGCCGCGGCATACCAGATCGGCCGCCGACTCCCCCTGCCCGCTGACTATGGTCAGGCGCAGGGCCACATTCTGCGAGTCCTGCTTTTGCAGGTGCCCGGTGATGCGATCCGTGGCGAGTTCGAAATCCATCGCGCTGCCGGGGGTCTGCACCACTACCGCGAAGGCAAAACCATCTAGCATCCGCATGTGCATCCACATCGCCTCGCGGTCACTGCCGAACTCGGGTGCCGCTATATAGGGATCGGGTTCGTAGGGCAGCGTAAAGGGCAACAGCTCCCGGTGGAGTTGCAGCCCCAAGGGCCACGAGCCGGGCTCAGCGCTCGTCAGATCAACGGCGAGCAAATTGTAGTCGGCATGGGTATAGACGCGGTAGGAGAAATGCTTTCCCGCACTCGTGAAAGAGGCGTCCACCTGGGCGCGGTAAAACGAAAGCTGCTGGCGGAAGCCGCTGCATTCTTCCGGCAGCAGGCCAAAAATATCCAGATAGCCAGCGGCCTGAAAACTTGGGAAGTTGCGCACTGCATCTTCGGGCACCTTGGACTGCGGCTGCGGCAGATCGCGATATTCCTCCCAGTCCCCCGTCTCGATGGCCCTCGTCAGCACCTCTCGCATGCGCTGCCAATCGAAATCTTCCGGATCGTACATCTGGTCCAGCCAGGCGGCGCGCTCATCCCAGATATCGCCTTTGTTCAAAAGTATCCGGGTGCGCTCGGGAGCGCCATGCACCGTCGCCGCGATGTCGCCATTACCCAGATACAAACCGTCCTCCCAGGCCGCGGCGGGGGCCCGATTCAAGACGCTGTGTGACTCGATAATCGAGGCTAGATCGGCGCGGAAACGCGCCTGGGAACAATGGGCAAGCTGCGGATTGTTAATAATAGGTCTCCGCGTTGTGAATGGGCTCGTAGCCGACTTCCCGGCGGGGCGTATCAATGTCGAAGATGTTATAGGTATTATCCGAAATCACGAAATAGTGGGCGCCGCTGGGCAATTCTCCACGGCAATGGCTTTGAAAACAGGCGTGGACTAAGCGGGCACTGTCTTCCTGATGGCACCAGACGGCGAAGTAGCCGCGCTCCGATAAAAGAGGGTCGTTATGGGCATTGATCCCGCCCCAGCGCGCCGCGATCGCACTGTGCCCTGCTGCGGCTAAACGCTTGCCCCACTCTTCGACATGGGCTTTTTCGCGGCCATAATCATTGATTGCATGGGCAGGTATGGCGGCGGGTATGCGCTCGGGCCATTCCTCGATCTCCTCGAAATGCCTCTCGGCAATACTCCAGTAGGGGCCCTTTTCATGGAAATTGTAGAGACCGTCGACGGCATGCACCGAACTCGAGCCGATAATCATCGGCGGTTTGTCCTGGGCCAAAACCGTTTCGTAGACCAGATCCGTCATTCGCCTCATTGCCTCCAGCTCATGACAACGTGCTAAATAAACGACGAGGTCGCAGTCCGCCACGAGTGGGGCAAACTTGGCTGGCGATGCAACGAAATCCAGTTCGACCAATTCGCCAGCGGCATCCCCTGCTACCGCCTTGTCCTCCGCCCCCGGCAAATCGACGGAAATAACCCGGTAGCTCTTATCCAGACGTGGAAGATATGTCCGCAGCCCCGCGCCGATACTCCCCTGGCCCCCGACTAACAAAACCTTGTAATGAGAAGACAAAAGCCACTCCTTTCAAATAAATTTAAGCCCAGCAAAAAACTCGAATGCAGATAGGCCCTAGCTGGAAAAATAGCTGAGGCGTTCCCCTTCGGCCGCCCACAATTCCTCGAACATTTCGCGGATTTTTGGCAGGGACACCGTTGCTGCCGTCAAAGGATCCAGGGCACAGGCGTGGAAGGCCGCTTCCCGGTCGCGCTCGAGTACCGCCTGAACCGCCAGTTCCTGAACGGCAACATTGCTCATATTCAAGGCCGCCAGCTGCGCTGGCAGGCTCCCCACAAAGGTTGGATGCACGCCTTCGCGATCCGCCAGACAGGGCACCTCGACGCAGCATTTCTGCGGCAGATTTGTAATCGACCCATGATTCATCACATTGCCATTAAAGGCAAAAGGGTTGCCGCTCAGCTTCGCGTCGATGATCAGCGAGGCGTACTCGTGGGACGAGGTCAGCGCCGGGATCTCCGCATTGCCGTCGTCTTCAACCCCCGAATCTTTCATCCAGCTGCGCTTGCGCGTATTCTCCATCGACACCGGCTCCCGGTCGGGGACGCCGTAATACTGGCGCAATTCCCCGGTGCGCCGGAAGTACGGCAGATACTCGGCGTTGTGCCGCGTACTCTCGGTCACGAAGTAGCCGAACTGGCGCATGAGCTCGACGCGGACGCGATCGTCGGCAAAATCTTCATGCGTCTCAATTACTTCGCGCAGCCTGGGGTAAAGGTCTTCATTGCCCTTTCTGAGTTTCAGGACCCAGGCCTGGTGATTAATGCCCGCAACCAGATAGCTGAGATCTCCGTAATCCACGCCCACCCCCTGGGCCAGCTTCATGGTGGTCTCCT
>CAXFTV010000117.1:0-10115 GCA_964005845.1 uncultured bacterium | reverse complement strand
TGTCCGGCCGACCAGGTGCCCCTCTGGTGGCCGAAACACGGGCTTGAAATGAACGTTTTGGAGAAGGCGAGTGGCAGAGTGAGGCACAGCAGGGTTTGACCCAGCGGCGCACTTGGCGGAAGCTCTGGGCTTTGATTCCCCCACCAGTGAGATGTTCGTTAATCATCCCCTGACGGCAGTTGATACCGATGGTGCGTCGCAGGTCTGGCTGAAGCTAGTGCAGAGGCCCGCTGAGCGTGCGCGATTTTATGGTGATGCCGACTATGGTCGGTGGAAAGTTAATTGGGTGCTGGCCTATCGCCCAAAAGGGTAGCCGTGCCCATTGAAGCGGTGATTCCATCGCAATGTCTACCCGCGTAAAGCCAAACTGCGGTATCGGCATATATATTGAAAAGCGCCATGATCGGATGCAATCGATCCTGTATCTTGGGCGTAAATGATGGAAACGAATCCGAGGGGCGCAGTTTGTGCCGATCGCACTGGGGGGCAGCACAAACCGAAGCGCGGATCGGCTGTGGTATACTCAATCAGATAATCTATCTGGGGGAACTTGATTCCTATCGAGTTGAACTCAATAGCTGAATTTAGAAGAATCTAGAAAAGAACAAACTTTTGTCGGTTCGTGTAAAGCAACCATTATGTTTTAGCAATCAAGACCGGTTTCCTTTAACGTAGCTTTCAGTTGTAGGACGACAATCGGGTATGACTCCCAATGTCATTCAGCAGAATCTTTCCCTTAATGATCGTTTCTGCCATTCGTTAGTTCCATATATCTGCCATACACTGATGGATCCTTCAACCATCTCTTGGTCATCTCGCCTCCTTAGTTTATTTCCTAATATCATAAGTCCCGGTTTGGGTTTTGATTTCAGCTTGGGTGATAAGTCAAAAGCTACAGATTTGTCTTTTTACTTAAATGCAGGCGATTCTCTTGATATATTGGCAGGTCGCCATAAGGATAGAACATTGCCAGACCAGATTACCCAAATTCCCGCTTGGAAACGGCTTGCTAAATTCGGAGATAGCTGGAGCGATTTGTGGCTGGATTCTATTGAATCTCTTTGGCTTGAATTTGGTAAATCTCTTTGCCTAAAAGATTCACTAGTGCCGCGTTTTTTCGTTAAAATAAATGCTTCGCAGTGCCAGGAAAAAACTGTCAAATATATGATAACGCAACACTATACCCCTATTTTGGAGTTGATTACCGGGAAAAAATGGTCCCACTTTTTCGATGATTACTTATTTTGCTTTTGGAAGGACTGGCCGGTTGAGGCATCTATTTTTCAGTTGGGTACGCATGCCGAAGCTCTTTCTCATGAAATACGCATTTGTATCCGCGGAATAGCTCTCCAGCAAATGAAGTCTTTTCTGTCCTCAAGGGGATGGTCTAAAATTGGTGAGGTTGATTACGTAATTGAAAAATTTGGGCCTCTGGTTAACCGAATAGACCTCGCTCTAGACGTGAATATTTACGGGATTAACCGTGTTGGCTTAGAATGTCACGTGGATAATGGTTTAAAAGACTTTGATAACTGGCTTCCGCTCTTGAATACATTACTTTCTAATGGCCTGCTTACAAAAGGGAAAATGAGCGCTTTGCAGGTATTTCCGGGAAGCACCAATGACCTACGAGAAAATAAATCTTTTCAGTCAAATAGGGTTCCAGATTTCGTAATCTTGGGTTGCCAGAGATGGTTGCATCACATAAAATTTGCGATAAAGGAAAATAGCCCTGTATTGGCAAAAGCCTACATAGGTGCAAATCAGTGGGGAATACCGAGGAAATCGTGGTTAACACTTATTGATGCTCAAATTAAGGCCCGTAAAGAAAGTGGATGGACTTTTTCCAAAAGCCAGAGGAAATGATGCTTAATATTTTCAATGCCAATGGAATGGACCAAGTGAGGCAAGTTTATGAAAAAGCAGAAAATCCCGAAAGTGTCTTTGAATTCGATACTTTAGATGGGCGAACGCAACTTATTGTTGCCGACAGTAGTCAAGGTGTAAATGTCAAGTCGAACCTTTGTGTGAGTTGTGAGGGGATAGAAGGTTTTTTAGGTACGGTTTTGGTTCATTTCAATCTTGAAGCACATCAGCTTGCAACAAGGTGCCTAATTGAAAAAAATTGGAAGATCGTACGTTTTCGATTTCACTGGTTCGAGTCGCTTAATGGAAGATTTTCCTATCAACAATCGAGAGTATTTTACAGTGGCGAAGGGAAGTTTTGGAAAAACATACGGATAATTTGGATACCTGGTTTACCTTCCCACGATGATTTTGATATCCAATCCGATGTTTGGCGTCCAGAAGACATGGCAAATATTCAGTAATTGCTTTTCCTATCTAATAAAGTAAGTGGCATGTAAATTTGTGAATGAGCGATTTTTACCTTTTTTTCACATAAATGCATTGCACTATGCACAAAGGTGCATTTACTTCAGAATTTTTTTGGCATATTTGAATGTCAATATGAAATGGGCATATCGTGTGTTAAACGATAGTCAGCTTAATATTGGTATGTATTAATTGGGGTAACCGTTCACGGGCTTGAATCAGGCTGGTAGCAAGGAGGGTGCGGTCTTACCTTGGAAATAAGCTTGGACAGCCTGCTGTATGAAATGACACACACCGATGCCTTTTTGCCGGCAGGTGGCCTGTATGGTCCAGAAACGCTCACACCACTGCTGGCCCTTGCGTCCTCTCGTACCCTGGGTGATGCGCCGGTCGATCACGCAAAAACGCAAGGCGCGTTCGGCCACATTATTGGTCGGCTCGATGTTGGGGCAGGTGATAAAGGTGAAATAGGCCCGCCCGTAGGTGCGGAAGCGCTGGGCCAGGGTCGCCGCCGCGCCCCCGGCCTGGGTTCGTCGAGCCTTCTGTAGAAAATCGTCTCGGATCTGCTCCAGACGACGCTGGAAGGTTGCCGGTGTGAGTTGATCGCGTCGATGGATCAGTCGAAACAGGCTCTTGAGTTGATCCAGCAGACGCTGGCCATAGGCGGCGATGTGGGGGCTGGTCGATTCGCTCATAAAGCGCAATTCGCGGATGAGATGAGCCAAGCAAAACTGGACGGTGACGGGGGTTTTTCCATATAGGCCCGATACGCTGAAAAGCAATCATGCCCCAGCACCGCTTGGCATTGGCTCGTCAAGAGGTCTTCCAGCACCTGGCTGGCGCGAGAAGGGGCGATATGAAACACGGTAAAGGCCGACGCCGAAAAGACCCACGTCCACAGTAAATCGCCCTGGTCTTTGTGGCTGGGTTCGTCAATGTTGAGTTGTTTTTGTTGGGGCAGCGCCTCGACCAGCGGTTGATAGATGGGCTGGAGCGCCTGGCTGACTTTGTCGATGACTTTGGCCAGCATCCCCGTGGAAAGGGGCATGCCCAAACCGTCGTCAAGGAGGGCTTGTAAGGTCGTATAGGACACATGACCGCCCCCTTTGAGGAAGCCGATCAAACCGGTCAGGCGAGGACCAGCCAGACCGCCTTGGCGTACGGCATCCGGAAAAGGGGCCGCATGGATCTGATGACAGACCGAACACCCATATAGATGCGACTGATAGGCATGGAGCCGTATCGGTTTTTCGACCAATTCATACTGGTAATGCGTTTGCTCCGCCCCGGCAAAGTGGAAAAGGTGAGGGCTGGCACAAGACGGACAGCAATCTAAACGATGAGCATGGACCACATCGGCGTCGGCTAAGTGGAAGGTCCGCTCGTATTTGGTGTGGCCCAACTGGCCACCCCGGCGACGTTTCTTGCCTTTCTTGGGCGCCGGCTTGGGCGGCTTGACGATATCGGAGGAGGGCGGTTTCGAGCTGTTGGAGGAATTTGTCTCCGCTCGAGCGATCCGCTCTTGTAACGCACTCAGGTGCTGCTGCATCTGCTGCATCTGCTGCTGTAAATCAGCAATCTGCTTATCGCGTGCCGCGCAACCGGGGCAAGATGGATCGGGAAGCGAAGTTGACATGATAGTAGAATCGGATCAGAGTGCCCTATTGTCAAATGAAAACTGTGAACGGTTACTAATTGGATAATTGGAACATATAGGAAGGTGAAACATCACTTTGACTAGTCTATATGATCGAGAAGGCAGTCGGTCTGTTATTTCGTTAGTGTGTATGCCATACGTTGCAATAGAACATCCTTCAATAGGTTTGGGATTGCTCAAAGCCCGTCTACTTGAAGCTGGAATAGCGAGCGAGGTACATTATGCTAACCTTTTGTTTGCACAACAAATTGGGATCCAAACTTATAATTTCGTTTCAGAAAGGAGCTGCACAGATTTTTTAGGTGATTGGACATTTTCTCGCTCTGCATTCCCTGAACACAGAGCAAATGATGCTGAGTATATTAGCCGATTGTGTACAATCTTTCGCAATTGTGACCCGCGCCGGCTAAGATTGGTAGCCTGGCAGATCCGCGATGCTGCTCAGTCTTTTGTTAATCGAACAGCTGAGCAGATCTTGGCTCGTTCACCTCTCATTGTTGGGTGCACTTCAACGTTCCAACAGCATGTTGCATCTCTTGCTTTGCTCAGGAAGATCAAAGAGCTAGATGGAAATGTCATTACTATGATCGGTGGAGCAAATTGTGAAGGAAAGATGGGCGAGGAGACGCACCGAAGCTTTCCATGGGTGGATTTTGTTGTTTCCGGTGAGGCCGATGATCTTATAGTCCCACTATGCCAAGCCATATTAGATCACGGTAAAGGTCTCACTGTAAACCAGATGCCAAATGGGGTGCTGGGGCCAGCGCAAAAGACACAGAGGCGTTTTGAAATTGGACGGCAAGTAGTGAAAGAGATGGACCATCTTCCCTTTCCAGACTACGATGACTACTTTAGGACGGTTGAGGAAGCAGGACTGATTTCGCAGCTTGACCCGGGTCTATTGATAGAAGCATCAAGGGGTTGCTGGTGGGGAGAAAAGAACCACTGTACTTTCTGTGGGCTTAATGGCTTTGGAATGCAATATCGCTCAAAATCTTCAGAGCGCCTGATAAATGAAATGAGTTATCTCAGTCATCGGTACAAGACAAATAAATTCGCCTTCGTTGACAATATCCTTGATATGAAATATTTCAAGGACACCCTCCCGGAACTTGCACAACGGGAGGATAAATTTAATATGATGTTCGAAACAAAGGCCAATCTAAAGCAGGGCCAAGTTCATCAACTCGCAGAAGCCGGCGTTTTTTTTATTCAGCCGGGGATTGAAACAATGCACAGCGTCTTATCCAAGAAGCTTGACAAAGGAAACACACCTTGGATTAATATACAGCTTTTGAAATGGACACTTGAGCAGGGCATTTACGTGTCCTGGAATTTCTTGTACGGCTTGCCTGGGGAGGAAGACGTTTATTATCGTGAGATTACAAAGTGGATGCCAAAGATCATTCATCTCCAGCCGCCGAGCGGGCTTGCCCCGATTCGATTCGACAGGTTTAGCCCATATCACGACAAGCAAAGTGAGTTTGGACTTCAGCTTGAACCTGTTTGGTCTTACATGTATAATTACCCCTTGTCAGAAGAAAGTTTGGACTCTCTTGCCTATTATTTTTCTGATACCGGACATACCTTGGAAACTCGTAAGCGATGCCCTTCGATCTTCCTTTTGGAAGAGCAAGTTAAGGAATGGAACAACCAATATTATGGCGGTGACACCCCGGCGGATGGGAGCGAGGACTACGCGGAACGTCCAGTCTTGTTCCAGAGCCCGATTGAAGGAGGCCTTAAGATTATAGATACAAGGCCTTGTGCCGGAGGAAGAGAATACCAAATCAGCGGTTTGCCTGCCCAAGTTCTTACCTTTTGTAATGAGGCGAGGAATCCCCAAAAAGTTGCAGAAGAATTCAAAAAGTTTGGCCCAAGTAGCATTTCAGCAGCAATCGACGAACTTATCGAAAAAAAAATCTTACTGCTTGTTGAAAATCGCCTGATAGGTTTGCCTGTTTCCACACCACAGAGACCTATGGCCAGTCTTAAAACCTTCCCGGCAGGACATATACATCCAGCTAAAACAGGTCTACAGGATCCTTGGTCAACTCCACTTACGAGTTTGTTTCGTTAATGGATTTGTTGCACGAAAAGGCTGCATTGAGCCAAGCTCTCGAAAGGGTATATGCTCTTAAGTTACACTTGAGATGGTTTTTCGGCCAAGAAAACTCATCTCTTCCAAGATGCTACAATGAAAAACGTATCGTCTCGTCGTTCGTCTGGCAAGCCGACCGCTTCTTTGAAGAAGAAAGTCGTTTACCGAGTGAAAAACTGGAGCGTATATAATTGCTCGTTGGTCCAGCAGGGTAGCTTGACGGTTTGGCTAATTCAGCAAGTAAGTAATGGCTGGCGGTATGACGGGACGGTCCAACGCGGCGCCCAATTTCTTTACTTGGACCAGTTCATTTTGAAGCGCGCAACGAGCGAGTGCAGTCCATCCTGCACATGGGACGGAAACGATGGAAACGGAGAACATGAGGGTATCCTAAACGGAGTTTGTCCGGGGTCCACATGGCCCGGTACAAGCGCATTTTAGGACCGCAGTTGGCTGCCCGAACCTGGAAGGCGGCAACGCGAAGCGCGGATCGGATTTAGCATATTCAATCGGATGATCCATCTTGGTAAGCCTGGCTCCTATCGAGTGGAGAGCATAAATTGAAAAGAGAAAGATTAGAAGCAGTTTCATAACTCCATAAATAGCTTTATCGGGCAGATCTTCCAATGGTCTTTTCGTGTAGGAAACTAATAAATAAAACTTTGTTTTATATGAGGATATATCATTTTATCCTCTTTCCCATAGGAGCGCGTGATAGCTGTCATAGGACAGATTAGATAGTTATGAAACCGCTTCTACAAAATCTACTCGGATCCGGTCCTCCGTCAATAGCATTTTCATCACTCCCTTTGGCCCCTCCGCCCGTGCACGGGGATAGACCTGACCGATCTTCGACTCGCCCGTTGGGCGCTCTGTGCGGTGGCCGGGGCAGATGCTCAAACGACAGCTATTCTTGATTTCTCGATCGGCAAAAATTAACTGCCAACTTGCCATAGTGCTGTGACAGGCGTCACAGTAGGGGAAGGCAAGAATCGCAGTCCTGGCTGCCAATCCAGTCCTCGAGCCCTTGTGCCGCATCTCTCTGCTGTCCAGCCTTGTATGCAAATTGTGTAGAAAAAATACGCCCACCACTACTTGATCGATTTCTGGAGATCAGGGGAACTACTCGGATGACCTTTAAAAAATAGTTTTAAAATTACTTTACTTTATGTAAAAGAATACTTGACTTACTCCTGCCATTGAGTTGATTTTTGCATTGTCGTGCTTTATCGGCGTATCATGAATGAATTTCACCATTTCTTTGGTTCAGTCGAACCAAACTAACCTCATTGGAGATTCCATTATGTCTAGGATGCAAAAACTCTTTATTTGCCAGCCGCTTCTCCTATTCCTTTTAGCTTTCACGGTGTATGGGGATGGACATGACTGGAGAGAAAGACAAATCAAGGATGCCCTGAGGGCAGCGCCACCTGTCATTACGGACAACGCTACCATTTATGGTTGGGACGAGGAACAGGGAGGGAAAATGACCCTGTTGAGACTGGGCACGGGAAATTACACCTGTATCGCCACAGGTTTTTCCAGTTTGCGAATCGGCAAACCGTTGGAACCCATCCCAGGGCCGGCATGTGCGGATGAAAACGCATGGGCATTTTTTAAGGCTTTACTGAGCGAAGAGAATCCAATGAAACCCCAAAAGCCCTATCCCACTACTCCGGGAATGGTATGGATGCTTGCGGGAATGGGGATCAAAGAGGGAATGGTAGACATGGGTTCAGGGGAGAAAATTGAAGTTGAAGTTGTGGAAGGGGTAGCAAAATCCGGAATGATAAAGATTACACCACACATTATGATCCTACCTCTGCCCATCTCGAAATCTGGAAGTTTGTCGACCAAGTACGATCCTGCCAATCCGCTAGCGACCTGGATTATGGCTGCCAATTCTCCCCTTGAACACTTGATGATTCACGTTTCTGATGAGGATGTTGAAGCAATCATGCAGGGGAGTTCTGCTGAGGAAGCTGAGGCAACCACGGAAGGAAGTAAGTAATCGCTGTCGTGCCAGCGGATGCCGTCCTGGAGGATGCACTCCTCACGCGCGTGCAGGAGGAATTCCAGCGAGTTGAGGAAGAGACGCGCGAAGACTGGCTGCGCACCGATCATCAGGAGCAAACCAGACCTCTGTTGCCATTGCATTAAACGAGAAAACCACATGTCCAAGCAGCGCCAAAACTACGCCTCGGCCTCGCCCTGGGAAGATCTAGTCGGCTATTCCCGCGCCGTCAAAATCGGCCCCTTTATCCAGGTCGCTGGCACCACGGCCACTGACGCGCAGGGCCAACCCGTGGGCACGGGCGACGCCTACGAGCAAACCCGCTACATCCTGCAAAAAATAGCGCGCGCCCTGCACCACTTCAGCACCGACTTATCCGCCGTGACACGCACCCGCATGTACGCTGTGGATATCGACCAGTGGGAGGATATTGGTCGGGCCCACGGCGAATTCTTTGGCACCATCCGCCCGGCCGCCACCCTGATCGAAGTCAGTCGCCTGATCGGCCCGGAGTTATTGGTCGAAATTGAGGTCGATGCTTATGTGGGAGACTGACATCAATGGATCCGAGCGAAGCCGAACTACACCGCTTGACTCGATTCCCTAAAAGGCGGTTTATTTTTCCTATACATTTCGCGACGAACGGTGATGACACGGACTCATCAGAGGCTTTGGCAGACCCATGACCCCCGAACAGCGCTATCTCTTCGACATAAACGGCTATCTGCACATTCCGGACGTTCTGAGTGAAGCGGAGCTGGCCGCGGCGCGAGAAGCGATTGAGCGCTACGTGTCAACCCCCGACGAGGAGTTGCCGGAGGGATTCTCCCATTCCGAAGACGGCAAGATGCATGAGAACGGCTTCGCCTGGGACAAGAGCCTCGAGTCCATCGTCGTCCATCCCAAGCTGTGGCCCATCATCATGGAATTCACCCATGACCGGCCCGGCTTCGCGCGGGGCACCCTGCTGGTGGACAGCCATAATCTGGGCCCGAATCGGCTCCATTGCGCGAGGGAGGATTTCGGCTGGGAGAGTACGAGATTCGACACGCGCGAGGGCCGCATCTACTGCGACGATTTCGTCATCTTTCCCTATTTCGATGACGTTTTTCCGGGTGATGGTGGACTCACCGTCGTGCCGGGGTCGCACAAAGCGGCCTTCGATCGCCCTGAAACCCTGTTCAACAATGGGATGATGGCGGAACTCGACGATTTGCCCGCCGGGGTGGTCAACGTGACGCCGCGGGCGGGGGACGCGATCGTCATGACGGAGATGCTCGCCCACGGAACTCTGCAGTGGAAACCGACGGACCGTCAGCGCCGCACCCTCGTGCTGCGCTACCGGCCCCAGTACAAAAACAGGACCGGCGCCCCGGAAGCGATCCAGGAGCGGCTTTCACCCCAGGTGAGAGAGCTGATGGACTATGCCCACTACATCGATGTGAAGGAGGTCGCCAAGGAGGAAGTCGTGCGGCTCACGTGACGACTGATCTCTGCCTCGGTGAGCGCACGATCACACAGCCGCACCTCGCCTTCGTGCCGGCAGGCTAGACACGTGGGCCTGAGCGGTGGCATGCCCCCCAATAGTTGGCCCACTTTAGGAAAGAGTATTTCTTAGCTTCAATTGAGCAATATTCCATTTCGGTAGACAAATTTACGCACCCACTGGTGGTAAAGCCTCACATCCTTCCCGCAAAGCCTTCAAGATCCGGCCTTCGGCGTCTTTCTCCGGTTTATAGTTCGCCGCGGCAGGCGCCTGAAGGCGCTAAGTCGCCAGCTACACCTGAAATGACCCTTAAGCTCTACGGCAGGACGCAAGCAGAGCGGCTCTCTGAGGTGGTCGAGGATATAGGAAAAACCCGCTGCAGGAGCAAAAGTGTGTACCCAGCGTCTACCGCCGGACCGTCGGCGCCGAACAAGAAAGCGCAACCCCCGTTTAAACAAGAGGTTGCGCTTCTGAAAGAATGGTGGAGGCGGCGTCCACCTATTTAAACACTTAAATAACTGTA
>CAXFTV010000116.1:0-2966 GCA_964005845.1 uncultured bacterium | reverse complement strand
GCGTATCCGAGGGGTGGATCGCCAGGTTTATATCGTAGTCCTCGGCGATGGGCACCAGGCGCTCGTAGACTTTGCAAAAGCGCTGCTGCCACAATTCCAGCTGCTCCAGGTCCGGGGGACCCGCAGGATCCTCGGTCAGGGCCCGGCTTTCGGCCCGGGAGCGGTAGCCACCGCGGTGCAGGGTGGTGAAGCGGCGCGTCATCCAGGGGAAGGTATCGTCGCCGAAGCGCTGCCGGGCGATGGGTACGCCGGCTTCGCCAAAGACTTGCAGGGCCTTGCAGGCGTTGTCGATCTCGGCCTCGCCGCCCTCCTCATCCCGCATGCACTTCTCGGTTATATTGGGCAGGGTGACGCGGTTGATATCCATGCCCCAGGAGCGAATTTTCTGGCGGATTTTGAGAACTTCGTCGAGGTCGGGATAACCCTGTTCTTTGACCCCGGGGAAGTAGCTGCCATCGCCGAAGTCGATGCAGTCGGCTCCCAACTGAGTGGCTAGTTTCAGGTAGCTGTCCGATAGATCGCCGTGCCATACGGATATTTTGAACATGCAGTTCGTTCCTTTCTGCTGGTCTTCTGGTTTGATTGGACGAGGTCTTTTGGGTGTGCGGGAAGGCCGCAGTGATAGCCTCGTGAGACTTGTGCCAGCCCCCCTATCTCCGCCGCAAAAGGCGGCTCGGCAAATCCTCCTCCCGGCCTTAAGGCCGTATCTGTACGGCATCTTACGGTTGGTGATTATCGGCCTGTGCAACTGGGCAGATACGGCCTCGCAGTACTACTGAAAATAGTCAGGGCTCGCGGGTGCAACAAGTCATTTCCACGCCGCCAGGGCAGCCTCGTAGTCGAAGAGCTCGTGGGCGTTGCCGCGCATCCGGCGCTCTGCCAGGGCGGCTACATCTGCGGCGCTGAGCCAACCTTCCCGCACCAGCTCGGACAGGGCCTGAGCCAGGTCGCGGCGGGCGATTCGGGCGTGCCCGGGGACCAATTCTGCCGGCAGGTAAGCGCCCCCGAAGATAAAGAGTTTGTTGGCCGGTGCCGCCATCGGGAATTGCCTGACGAAGCGGACTCCGGCCAGGGGGTTGATGATCCAGGCCCAGCACAGGTCGAGGTAGGCGTTGGGAAGGGTTGTCTTCGGTATCTGGGAGGTAATATATCTATTTTGTCATGGGCTATCCACAGGCGTGGCTTGGCAACCTTTGCGGGGCACCTTACCTTCCTGATAAGGAAACAAAAGGAGATCCGTTTCTGTGAGTGCGGCAAAATACTGCTTCGAGCTGGAACTGGAGGTGCGCGACTACGAGTGCGATTTGCAGGGCATTGTCAACCACTCGGTGTACCTCAATTACCTCGAACACGCCCGCCACCAGTATCTCAACAGCATTGGCCTCGATTTCGCCTATCTGCACCAGCAGGGCTACAGCCTGGTCGTGACGCGCTGCGAAGTCGACTACCTCGCGTCGCTCCGGAGCGGGGACCGCTTCGTGGTCAAGCTCGACGTGGTGCGGGAGAGCAGGTTGCGCTTTGCCTTTGCGCACGATATCTATCGCCATCCGGACGCCGAGCACGTGCTGCGCGCCAGGGTCGTTGGCACCAGCCTCTCCCCTGCGGGCCGCCCGGCCTTTCCCGCTGAGTTCGAGGGCCTGTTGAAAGTACATTGATTGGGCGCTGCAGGCACCGTCGTTATCAGCGAATAATCAATTAGCCGATCCTTGCAAAAAAAAGCCGGTGACAGAATGAAGGACTTTTAACCCCTGGACAGGTGATGGAAAAATTAAGCGCGTATTTTTCGTCGTGGATGCGGGAAATCGATTGGACGCTTTTTGTTATTAGTCTGGGATGGGTGACCTTGGGCCTGGTTCTGGCGGCGGGCGTCTATGTTCTGGGCCGGCGCCTGATTTACCAGGCCTTATCTCGAGTTCTGGCTCTATTCTTCGCCGACCATATTGGACCGGAAGGGCGTCGGCTTGCGGCCCGCCTGGCGCTGTTTTTATCCTTCTGTGTGATATACAGCACCTTTGCACACGTGCCGCTGGGCATGGCGTCCCTGCGCGATCTCGCCGAGAATATCGTCGGGCTGGTGCTGGTCGTCAGCGCAGTTGCCACACTCTTCGCGGTGCTCGATCTGGGACTGAAAATCTACAGCTTCTCATCCATTGCCAGCGAAATTCCTCTCAAAGGGGTGGTACAGGTAGTTAAAATCGTGGCCCTGTTTTTGGCCGCTATCTCTTTGATCGCTGCCGTCCTGAATCAGAGTGCGACCGTTTTACTAAGTGGACTGGGGGCCCTCAGCGCAATCTTAATTCTGGTTTTCAGAGATTCGCTTATGGGTTTCGTGGGCGGGCTGCAATTGATTGCCAATCGCATGGTGGCGACGGGGGATTGGATCGAGATGCCCAAATACGGTGCCGACGGGGATGTAATAGATATCGCCTTAACCACGGTCAAGGTCCGGAATTGGGACAAGACCATCACCTGCATTCCCACTTACGCCCTGATCAGCGAGTCCTTCAAAAACTGGCGCGGCATGCAGGAATCGGGAGGCCGTCGGATCAAGAGAACTATCAATATCGACCTGTCGACCATCAAATTCTGCGACCAGCAAACCCTAGAGCGCTTTTCTAAGATTCAGTATATTGCCGATTATATCCAGTGCAAACAGGATGAAATTGATTCGTTCAATGCCGCCAATCAGGTCGACCAGGTCAGCCTGGTCAACGGCAGGAGGTTGACCAACATAGGTACGTTTCGGGCCTATGTCGAGGCCTACCTGCGCAATCACTCCAAGATCCATCAGGAAATGACATTTCTGGTGCGGCACAAACAACCGGGGGATCAGGGTCTACCTATCGAAATTTACGTCTTCAGCAACGATCAGGTGTGGGCCAACTACGAGAGCATTCAGGCCGATATCTTCGACCACTTGATCGCCGTCGTTCCCGAGTTTGACCTGCGGATTTTTCAATCCCCTT
>CAXFTV010000115.1:0-10056 GCA_964005845.1 uncultured bacterium | reverse complement strand
GCTGCACCTTGTTGGCCGCCGAATCGGTCCAGTAGATATGCTTTGCCTCCAGGTCGATGGCCAGGTGGCGCGGCATGGGCAGATCCTCTACCAGATCTTCTATATGCGAGCCGTCCAGATCGGCGCGCTGTACTTTGTTGCTGCCGTAGTCGGTCCAGTAGAGTTTGCCCTCCGCCCCGTCCACCGCGATGCCGAGCGGGCTCTGCAGGCCGGTGACCAGGTGGTGCGCCCCCTGGCCATCCAGATCGCAGCACGAGATGGTGCCGCCGCCGGTATCGGTCCAGTAGAGTTTGCCCTTCATGCCCGGATTTCCCCCTTGTTCGGCGCCTCATATAAATGGTGTTTCAAACAAATTTTAAACCTTCGTAGCGGCTTTGCACAAAGCGCGGCGCCACCCAATCCCCCACCTCGTCCAGGGCCACAGGCGCCCCATTGTGCTCGATGTGAGATTTAAACCCCGCCAGAAAAATGTGCACCTTTTCGTAGATGTCCTCATACGGCTCCGGCATTTTGCGGAACTGGAACATATCCTGCATCTTCAGCAACATCGGCAACCACAAAAACGTATCCCGATCCCAGGCGTTCGCCTCGGGCATGAGGGTCTGTTCGAAGACGCCGCTTTCGTCGTAGACCCTGGCCCAGGCCTGCCGGCCCGTGGGCTGGATGCAGCCGTAAAAGGGCTCGCCGCCCTTGCGGCCTTCGTGTTCCAGGACGATCGCGCCCACGGCATTGGGATCGCTGCGGTCGCTGCACAAATGGGAAACGCGGCGCACTCCGCCCCCCATACAGGCATAGGCCATCCACAAACCGTGGATGCCGTGCCAGGCGTATTCCGAGGTGCCGTTATCCATCAGATAACCCCGGAGGTGCTGCGCCGCTTCGACCCGCTGGCGCAAAATGCCCACCTCTTTGACAAAGGCGAACGAAGAACCGCTCATGAGCGGCGCGTCGCATTTTTGCGCCAGCTCGACGATCGCGCGCGCGTCGGCCAGGCTGAAGGCGAAGGAGCGATTGATAAAAATGGGAACGCCGGCTTCGAGATAGGGACGAGCCAGGTGTTTGAAAATGAAAAGCTCGTTGTGATCGCCCATGATAATGCCGTTGACCTCGCCGACCATATCCCAGTAGTTTTCCACGACCTCGGCACCGTAGTGCGCGGCAAAGTCCTCGGCCTGGCCCGGCTCGCCGTCCCACACGTGGGACAGGACCATGCCGGTGCGGCGGGGATTATCGCCGCGCGGGTTGACCACGGCAGCCCAGGCCGGACGCACATGGCCGGTGGTGGGATGACAGGTGAGCACACCGACCTTGATCGGTTGAATTGAAGCAGGCGCTGCGATACTCATTGCGATTCCTCCGCCGTGATTGGAGTCGATTGCAGAACCAGACGAGAAACTGTAGACATAATAGGCCTCGAGGCTGGACGAAGACCTCGCCTGCCGGATTTTGGCGCGGCTGAGGGAGCCCGGTTATAGAACTCCCGCCATAAAATAGGTTACCCGCTCCGCTGCAACAAGCAAGCGGAGCGGACCACAGTCCTTCTTTTCTTGCCCCCTGGTTGCGACTGGCCTATCTTGAATTCTGTACAGACCAAGCAAATCAGTGCAGGCGAGAAGGAGAACTTTTCACCTGCGAAACCAAATCGGTGCGGTCGCTGCGTCGCAGCGGCACAGGAGCAAGATCCATCATGAGCCAGGAAACCTTGCGTCGCCTGCCCCCCGAGCAGATCGAGCAATTCAAATCAAACGGCTTTCTCCAGGTCGAGCACGTCCTGAACGCCGGAGAAGTGGAAAATCTGGCCGCGCGCAGCGATCTGATCGCCGCCGGCAATGCAGCCCATGTACCCGCGAATAGCATTCAGCTTGAACAGGTTTTTCGCAGAGGCGAACAGGCGGTTGGAGACCAGGTGCTGGCGGTGCGCAAACTCTACAATCTAGCCGTGTGCGACGAGGTCATGTGGACCCACGCCTGCAACCCGAAAATCGTCGATATCGTGGCCGATTTGCTGGGCACCGACGATATCAAGATGTACGGCGACCAATTATTCATGAAGGCGCCCGGAACCGGCACGGCCCAGGACTGGCACCAGGATTCGGCCTCGTGGCGCGACATTTTGCCGATGGACCTGGTCACCGCGTGGACCGCCATCGACCCGGCGGACGAAGACAACGGCTGTTTGAATTTCGTCCCGGGCACCCACCGCTGGGGCATGCTTCAAAAAACCAAGGTGGAACCACTGCTGGAAGATTTCGGCAGCGCTGCATGGCCCATTGTGCCCGCTCCGCTGGCGGCCGGCAGCATCAGCTTTCACCACAGCCTGACCCTGCACCAGAGCAACGCCAATAAATCGGGGCGACGGCGGCGAGGCTATGCCGTACACTATATGCGCGCCAGCTCATACTTGGACGAAAGCATTCAGGACGCCCCGAAAATGCCGCCTTTCAAGCAGGTGCGAGGACGTTCGTTCGCCGGCCGGGTATGAACAGCGCAGGGAAATTGCAGGACAAATCGACCACCTACTAGCAGGATTGGGCCTGCCCGGAGGACAAACCAATGGATCGCTCACACTACGTGCGCCAATGTTTCGAACAACCCCCCGAAAATCACGGCCATCCAGGCGGCATATCGCGGGTCGTGATGGGCCCGGGAGTGCAGCGGCCAGACCGGCCCGCCGCGCTGGACACCGAGCGCCTCATCATTCACACCAACGAATATGAAATCGGCGGCGATTCCGGCCCCGGCCATGCCCACGACAATCAGGAGCAGGCCTTCTATATCCTGGAGGGGCAGATGGAAGTCACGGTGGGAGAAGAAACCTATCAACTGGGACCCGGCGACAGCGTGTTGCTGCCGCGGGATGTATTTCACAAGCACCGCAACAGCGGCGATGTAGCGCTGAAATTCCTCTTTATCAGCGCCGTGCTGGATTAGAATCCCATTTTCTCGTGGATTTCCCCGTCCTGGGCCCAGCGCTGAGCCCGGCACTTAAAGGGCGCTGGCTGCTCGAGGGCATCGACTGCTCCTTTATAAGCTAAGAAAGGGTCCGATGCGACATGAATCGGACCCTTTCTCGATTTCCCACTGCAGTACCCAGCCTAGCTATTCACGTCTTCCCGGCTCCACTGGTTGTCGACCAGGCGCCACATGCCGCCCGGATTGGCATCCCGCAGCTCGGCGGGCAGGCGATGCTCGCGCACGTTGTCAAAACACTGCAGCATGGCGAAGCGCAGCAGCGCTGCCGGAATCCCGACCGCAGTAAAACCCGGATGACCCGTAGCCGGATAGGGACCGCCGTGATTCATGGCCGGCGAAACCGCTACCCCCGTGGGCATCTTGTCGTTGAGCAGCCGCCCCACCTTATGGCGCAGCACCGACGCGACTTTCTCATAGAGCGCGTCGTCGCTGCCCCGGGTATCGCTGTAGATAGTCCCGGTCAGATTGCCCTCGGTGGCGCGCACGACCTCCACGGCCTGGTCGATGCCTGCGGCCACCACCAGCAGACTCTCGTTGCCGAAGGCTTCCTCCTGGAGCCCCTCGGGCTCTTCCAGAAAGCGGCTGCCACTTACCTTCAGCAAGGTATTCTGAAAACTGTATCCCGTGCCGCCGCCGGCTTCCCCGCCGGTGAGCAACTCGGCGCCGGCCGCCTGCAAACCCCTGACATTGTCCACCAGACCGGATTCTACCCCCGCGCTCAACAAAGTGCCCACCGGCGCCCCGCTGAAACTTTCCCGGGAGCGCTCGATAAACTCGTCCGTCGCCGCGCCCTGGAGCAGAATCACCAGGCCCGGATTGGTGCAGAACTGCCCGGCGCCCATCAGGCAGGAGGTGGTGAACTCGCCGACCAACTCCTCGCCGCGTTCCTCGAGGGCACCCGGCAATACCACCACCGGATTGATACTGCTCAACTCCAGATAAATGGGCTTGCCGGCCCTGTCGGCGGCTTCCTTCAACACCAGACCCGCCGCCCGCGAGCCGGTGTAACCGGTGGCCCCGATCTCGGGGTGCGCTACCAGTTTTTTGCCGGTCTCGTGGTCGGTGCGGTAGAGCAACTGCACCATGGCCGCGGGCAGACCCGCCGCCCGAACCGCCTCCAGCGCCTCTTCGGCCAGCAGCCGCGTGGTCCCCGGGTGCGACGAGTTGGCCTTGCCGATCACCGGATTGCCCGCGGCGATGGCGGCCGCGAAGTCCCCGCCCGCCACGCTGTTGAAGGCCAGCGGAAAGTTGTTGGGGCCAAAGACCGCCACGCCGCCGCCCAGCGCCCCGTACATGGAGCGGATGCCGCTGCCGCTATCGATCGTCGCCAGCCGCCAGGAACCATCGCGCGCCGCCGCCGCCGCCTGGCGCAACTGATCGGTAGTGCGCGGCAGTTCGATGTCGTCCAGCCGCGGCGCGAGCGGCAACCCGCTCTCGCTGTGGGCCATTTCCACAATCTCTTTGCGCCGCATTTCAATCCGGTTCGCATAACCTTCCAGAAACTGTACAATGCCCTCGACTCCGGCCCCGGCCAGCTCTTCGGCGGCCCCCGCCGCCGCCTCGACGGCGGCATCCACATCCGCCTGGCCGCTCACCGGATAAACCTCGCCGGTGGACTCTTTGGTGGAGGGATTGGCGGCTGCAAAGGTGCCGTCCGCCTGCGCGGCGCGCCACGCTCCGTCGATCAGTACGGGTTTTGCTTCTGACATACTTTTCTCCTTCTATATAAATTGCAAATTCACTAGCGTTTATCGGCCTGTAAATTAACCAAGAGGCCGCTTCGATGCAATTGTCCCTCAACCAAATTGAGGATCTGCCCGCACAGAGGCCTGGTGACAAAAACGGGGCAGATGTTCCCTGAAGAGAAGCGCAGTTCAAGTGGGGAAAAGTGGAGATCAAGATGCCATTGCGGCGGCTCCCGGGAGCGCGCCATACCCCTTTTTACATACGCTCGCGGTTCAGGAAAATGGCGCTTTTCTCCATCGCTTTTGCTTTGCTGGCCAGTGCCATCGTCGACCATGATAGCCCACCCACCCCGTTCAGCAGCGAAGCCCGCGGACGGCCGGGAGACACCTGGAAGGCGGTGCTGTAAATCCGCGCTTTTGCGGCATTGTCGCAATCGGACCTGTCCAGCGACCTGCACCAAGAGCACTACGGGCAACTGCGGCCGACGCGATTCTTCTAGGATGTACGGCCAACCTGCCCGCGACCTGAAAAATATCACCCCTGGTCCAAATTTCCGCCCTCGTTGGCACGAATATTGTATCAAGTTGTTCCTCGCAAAGACCGCTATCTGGAACTAACGGACACAAGTCGTTGTGCGACAAAGCCGGCCGGGATCCTCCCCACCTGCCGAGGCTGTTTTATGCGAGCCGACGCCACGACAATGCTTCCCCTGATCAGAGTCTGCGCGGAAATTCGTTCCGCCACTTCAGGTGTGTGCACCGGCAATGCGCCGAGGCAATTTGCGCCTAGCTCTCAGAGTCTACAGGATACTATGCGCCCCTCATCCGAGCCGGAAAGAAGGGCCGCAGACCCCGGAGGAGAACGGAGAATGAGCTGTCAGTTTGGAATTTATCCGGACCGCAAGGCCGGTATCGAAGAATGGGATTTCCTCATATACCAGCAGGACCACCTGGCACCCCGCGATATACTGAGTGCCCTCTCGCCTTTCCTGCGCACCTTCCACGCCGAACAGGGCATGTCGGAAACCGGCTTCCTGGCCGCCGGACTCGCCTGGTATCTGGCCGATCTGCGCCTGGATTCGATTGGGGACACCGTCCTGCCCAAAGTCGAGTTCACCCGGGAGATCCAGGCGGAGATCGCCTTCTTTTACAAAATTTCCCCCGGCTACGTGGACACCTTTCGCATAAACGAGGTGCTTGAATGGATGCCCATCGCCGTGCTAGAAATTCCCCGCCAGACCGCGGCCGTGGATGCGCTCTGAAAAGGTATTCAGTAGGTCTTGGCCATCGGCAGGGCCACGGGCTCCCAGTCCTCGTCGCCCAACTGCCCGTAATCGGCCTCGTAGAGCTGCAAATCCGCCAGGATGCTGTCTCGAATCAGGGGTGGAGCCGGGTGCGAGGGGACGCCCGGCCAGCGCATTATCAGCAGCGGCAGCGCCGGGTGGGCCGCATTCTGCAAAGGGCGGAAGGGCTCGTACATATAGAGCAGGACAAAGTGCTCCAGGCGCTCTTCCGGAGGGTAATGGCGCCGGTCCCGCCATAGCAAAAAGTGTGCAAATGCGTGGTGTGGAGTCCCATCCGCCCCGGGTTCGTGGAACCAGTAAAGCCCTCCCAGATCCTCAAAGGTCGGCGCTCTGTCCAGTGGTTTTTCCAGCTTCGGAGGACGCCCGGTGATGGGGTCCACTTCCCTGCCGTCGGCCGTGATCCCGACCCCGACCCACCAGCCGCTGAAGGCGGGCGGTTCGGGTGCGTACATCTCCCATTCCATTTCAAAACCCAGGATGTACTTGAGACGCACTACGTGGTCTGCCCCGGGGTAGGAACCGCGCCCCTCGTCCTTTGAATTGAGCAGTCGGTGGCTCTCGAGATTGATCAGCAGGCCCACCCCCAGCAATACCCATAGCCCCCTTTGCAGCAGCCCTTGCCACGCACTTCTGGAGCTGGAGCCGGCAAGCCGAATCTCCTCCCTCTCCTCTGCTGGACTCAACCACTCCAGCACCACAATCCGCCCGTTCCGCAGCCACGTCCACAGACAGGTCGGCAGCAAAGCTGCAATAGCCGCGATCATCGTCAGCGGAAAGGCTTCCAGCGCCATGAATATCCACAGGCCCGCTTGAAAAATCAGCAGCAAGCCACAGCCACAGAGCCGGGACCCGGCGCGCCACCAGGGACTCAGCAGCAGCAAAGGGGCGCAGAACTCCACCGCCAGAACGGCGTGGGTCATCACCCGGAAAACCTCCAGGGGCAGGTGCTCCACCGCCCAGGTCCCCAGAGCCGTGGCCTGAGTAAAATCTTTGAGGGCAAAAAATACTGCCGTGCCTTCCGACCACCACCCGGCCCCGGTTTTTTCCAGCGCGGTTTCGAAGTATATATAGGCCAGATTGCAGGCGAACGCGCCCCGGGCCAACCCCTCTATAGAACCGGAACCAGCGCTTTGCCCGGAGCGCCGGGCGTCCACCGACCAGCGCCGGCCCAGGTGGAAGAACTGGCACCAGAACAGCAAGTTGGTCAGGACCTGGTCGTGGTAGTCGCCGGCATTGCCGGCGGCGTACTGGTGGCCGCAGGCCATGACCCAGACTCCCAGGCTGCACCAGCGGGTGCGGTAGCCCAGCAGCAAACCCACGGCTGCCAGGGCATAGCAGGCAAATACCGCCCTGAGAAACCATTCTCCAGAACCGCCCGGCGCCAAAAAGGGCAGCGGCAAGCCCTCGTAATACCCCTGGAGTCCGGCCCATATATCCAGCACCGGCCAGGCCATGGAGACATCGTGCAGGACCACCAGGGCGAACAGCATCCTGCAGCACGCCAGGGAGCGCTCGTCGAGCCCGCCCAGGTAGCGCAGGTAGTCTCTCAGTGCGGGAAGTAATTCAACTCGTCTCATTGTCGGTCTAACGACTCACGACAGCGTAAAAGCATCGCGCAACCGCATTTCACAACAGACCCGCACGCGCGAGACGTGGACTTTTTCAACGGAATTGGAAACCTGCACAAGACCCATTTACGATCTGGCCATCTGCACTTGCCATGCGGACCGGTTGTGGACATTTTTCCATTTTACTCTACACTGAAAGGAAAAGAGGCCGCCATGAGCACGACCAACGATCTGCCGATCCACGTGTACCACCCCCGGACTCTCGGCACCTGGTCCATCGAGGCCCAGCGACTCGATTTGGGCGAGGGCTACAAGCCGAGCCTGGCCCTGCTACCCGACGGCGAACTCGTCATGGTGTCGCTGGACCACACCGGCGACCCGGCAGCGGGCACCTACACCGAGTCCATGCCGCTGCGGCGCTCCACCGATGGCGGCCGCACCTGGACGGAGCCGCATAGCGCTGCGGACGTAATCGGGCGCGAGCAGTGGCTGAGTTGCAGCCGCGACGGCACCCTGTTCATCAGCAGTCATCTGCTCGAACAAGATACCAACAATCGCGCCGGCATTACCCACAGCTACCTGCACCGCTCCACCGACGGCGGCCGCACCTGGGCGCGCACCCGGATTCTCCTGGAAGGAAAGGCGCGCGGCGGCGCGACGGCAGAAAAGACCTCGCACACCTCGCGCAATGTCGTCGAACTGCCCGACGGCACCCTGCTATTCGGCGTCAGCCTCAACGGTACCGACGTCGCCTACCTGTGGCGTTCGGTGGACGGCGGCCGCACCTGGGACACCTCGCAGCGCGTCGACATCGGCACTTACGGCGGGCGTCCCTACGATAATCTGGACGGTTTCTTCTGCGAGGATTTCACCTACCTGACGCAACGGGGCGACCTGATCCACTGGCTGCGCTGCGGCCCGCCCAGCCCGATGTTTCCCATCGAGGACGGCCGCGCCGTACCCCGCGGCAACGACAACATCGACCGCACCCTGGTGTGCCGTTCTGCAGACGGCGGCCGCACCTGGTCGAATCTGGCCGATTTCGGCGACTACGGCATGCACTATATTCGCCCCCTGCGGCTGGCCGATGGGCGCCTGCTCGCCACCTATACGCAGCGCTCCACCCTCTATCCCCTGGGCCTGCGCGCCATCGTCAGCCACGACGACGGCGATAGCTGGGATTTTTCGGCCGACCAGATCGTCATCGAGGGACGCACGCCCTGGGGGCTGCAATCGGGGGGCGGTTTCGGCAACACCGTACAACTTGCCGACGGCGAACTGCTCTCCTGCTATTCGCACCGCAACGCAGGCGCCCAGACACGGCTCGAGCTAGTGCGCTGGCGCCTGCCCTGAGGCAGCTGCCAGCGACGTGAGACGAGCCGGGAACCCGGCTGCAATACTGCTGATCCCGATGCCATCACAGACTTCCAGAACAGCGCGCTCAGTACATACTTTCCCTGGTCGTGAGCGGACACCAGCGCGCCGTGCCGAGAAAGTCCAGCATGACCGCCTCGGCCTCGGGTGTGCCGATGCGCTGCAGGGCCGTCATGGCGTGGCCGCTGACATAGCGATTCTCGTCGTCCAGGACCCGGGAGAGAGCCCCCAGCGCCGGGGTCGCCGCTGCGCCATAGTGGGCCAGGGCATAAGGAGTATTAAAACGCACCTGCGCGTCCTCGTCCTCCAGCAGTTCGATCAGCGCCGGCACCGCCGCCGCGGGGTGGCATTCGATCGTGCCCAGGGCCTCGGCCACATTGCGCCGCACCCATTCCGAGGAATCGCCCACCATTCCAGCCAGGGCTTCCACGGCCCCCTCTCCAGCCGTCGCCCCGATCTCGCCCAGGGCATAGGCGGCAAAACCGCGCACGTGGTCTCGCGCGTGGTCCAGCACTTGCAGCAGGGCCGGCACCGCTGCCGCGCCCACCGCGCTCAGGCCATAGGCAGCAGCCAGACGCGGGCCTTCCTCGGCATCGTCCAGAGCTTCCAGCAATGCTGGCACCGCTGCCACACCCACTGCGCCCAGGGCGTAGGCGGCATTGAGCTGTACTGTTTCAGCCGCATCCCGCAGGGCCCGAGCCAGCGCTGGCACCGCTGCCACCGCATCCTCGCCCAGGGCACCCAGGGAATCGGCCGCCGCCAGCCGCTCTGCCTCCCCAGCCGCCGCCAGCGCCTTTTTCAGGGCGGCCAGCGAGTGCCCGTTGGCCGCGATGCCCCTACCCTTTTTACCGCAGTGCCAATCCCATATTTGCGACCACATCCCCCGGTGTTTGTCGGCTCCGTCGCCGGGCCATTCGAGGCTGCGGTTGTCCCAGCTGGGGCGGGAGGGCTCTGCGGTGCGAGCGAACTGGAATTTCATCATATAGCGAGTGCGATCCGTGCTGTTGGGCATGGCCCGGTGCCACAAATCGAAATGCACCAGAGCCGCGGTGCCGGCCGCGCCCAAAACCGGCACGTGAACTTCGGAAGCCTCGTCTTCAACGCGCGCATTGTAGTACTGGGTCCCGGCCATGACCGCGGTCGGACCGTTTT
>CAXFTV010000114.1:0-3928 GCA_964005845.1 uncultured bacterium | reverse complement strand
GGGCGGGTCAGCTGGTGGCGGCACAGGCCTTTATGGCCTACGAGGCCGGGGCCTATCCGGGCTCCCCGGTCGGGGCCGGGGCGCGCTGCATGTTTGCGCCCTACGCCATCGAGCACGTATTGATCGATGCCTACGACGTGGTAGTCAACAAGCCCCAGCGGGGGGCGTACCGGGCGCCGGGAGTGACCAACGCGGCCTTTGCCGCCGAGAGCGTAGTGGACGAATTGTGCGAGAAACTGGGGATGGACCCGCTGGAGTTCCGCCTTAAAAACTCGGCGCGCGAGGGCACGCGGCGCGCCGATGGAGTGGTCCACAAACGGATCGGCCACCAGGAGCTAGTGGCGGCGGCCCGGGCGCATCCGCACTATCGGGCGCCGCTGCCGGGACCCAATCGCGGGCGCGGCGTGGCTTCGGGGTTCTGGGCCAACGGCGGCGGCATTTCCAGCGCCGTGGCCAGCGTCAACGCCGACGGCACGGTCAGTCTGGTCGAGGGGTCGGTGGATATCGGTGGCACGCGCGCCGCCGTGGCCATGCAGTTGGCCGAGGTGCTGGGCCTTGGCGCCGAAGATGTCTCGCCGCTGGTGGCCGACACCGACCGGATCGGCTATACCGGCAACACCGGGGGCAGCCGCACGGCCTTTGCCACGGGTTGGGCCGCCATTGAAGCAGGGCGCGACATCGAGCGCCAGATGGTGGAGCGGGCGGCGCTGTACTGGGAGGTCGACAGCGCCGAAGTAAAGTGCGAAGAAGGGGTGTATAGCTGCCGCTCCGAGGCGGCGCAGTCCATGCACTTCAAAGAGCTGGCCGCCAAGCTGGAGCAAACCGGTGGACCGGTAGTGGGCCGCGCCACCGCCGTGCCCAAGGGCGTGGGCGGTTCTTTTGCCATGGCCATGGTCGACGTGGAAGTAGACCCGGAGACCGGCAAGGTCGACATCCTGCGCTGCACCCTTTTCCAGGACGCGGGCAAGGCGATTCACCCCAGCTACGTGGAAGGGCAGATGCAGGGGGGCATGGCGCAGGGGATCGGCTGGGCCCTGAACGAGGAATATGCCTACAACGAGCGGGGGGAATTGACGAACCACACCTTCCTCGACTACCGCATGCCGACCAGCCTGGATCTGCCGATGATCGATGCGGTCATCGTCGAGGTGCCCAATCCGGGGCATCCCTTTGGGGTGCGGGGGGTGGGCGAATCCTCGATCGTGCCGCCGCCGGCGGCGGTGGCCAATGCCATCTACCGGGCGATCGGGGTGCGCATGAATGTGCTGCCCATGACCCCGGGCAAAGTGGTGGCCGCACTGCGGGAGGCGCCGTCCCGGACCTAAGGAGGGTATAAAATGAAAATTACCGCGCTAAAATCCTTTCCGGCCAGTCGGGGTCTGCTGGTCAAAATTGAGGCGGACGATGGGTTCTACGGCTGGGGGGAAGCAGGGCCATCCGCCTGGGGGCGGGAACTGGCCGCGCAGGGCATGGTGACGCACTTCCGCGAATTGCTGCTCGGCAGGGATCCGAGAAATATCGGGGCCTTCTGGCAGGAGATGTTCCGCAAGGGCTCCGGTTTTGACGGGGGGCGGGTCGAAATGGCGGCGATCGCGGCCATCGATCTGGCGCTGCACGATCTGGTGGCCAAAAGTTTCGGCGTCCCCGTATATCACCTGCTGGGTGGCAAGCAGCGCGATTTCGTCCCCTGCTTCACGCCCATAGTCAGTCCCGATGCGCCAAATGCTGTCGAAGTCACCCGGCGCATGCTCGCGGAGGGGTGGCAGGTTCTGCGGCTGTCCATGGGGGGATCCGAAGAAAAAGGCCTGTTCGAGCCGCGCAACTCCCTCGCTCTCACCGCCGCGGGGCTGATCGAGCTGCGCGCGGCCGTCGGGCCGGAGCCGGTGCTGGGAATTGATTACCACGCCATGTTCACCGTCGCCGAGGCGGCTTCGTTCTGCCAGCGACTGCCGCCCGGTACCCTCGACTTCATCGAAGACCCGATTCACGATGGCACCCCCAGCGCCTACAGAGCCCTGCGGCAGATGACGGAGGTGCCCTTTGCCGCTGGCGAAGCCTTCACGAGCAAATGGGACTGGCTGCCGTACATAGAGGGCGACCTGCTCAATCTGGCGCGGATCGACATAGCCAATGTCGGCGGGCTCACCGAGGCGATGAAGGTGGCAGCGTGGTGCGAGGCCCACTACATAGACATGATGCCCCACCTGGCCATTTCGCCCCTCCAGACCGCGACCATCGTGCACTTTGCCGCGGCGGTGCCCAACTTCGCCTGGATGGAAGATCGCCACCGCGATTTCCGTCTCCTCTTAGCGGGCGGGGAGAGCTCGTATCGCCCACCCGATGCCGAGCTGTACCCGGCGCACCTGGAGCCGGAGGGGGTCCGCTGGCCGGTGCCGACGGGGCCGGGTCTGGGCGTGGAGGTAAACGAAGAGCTGCTCGGCCAATCTTACGAACTCGCCCCCGCAGTGCCGACGCGCCGGCGGGATGGTTCGCTGACCATTTAGGTGGGCCGCTGCATTCCGCCCCGGCGCTCTTGGGCCTTTGCTCAGGGGGCGGTGAAGCGCAGCCGCAGAATCTTGTCGTCGCCGGCCCGCAATCTGGCGCGGCCGTCGTGGTTGCTGGTGAGGGCGTAGAGGTGACCATCCGGTCCGGCCACTACGTCGCGCAGACGGCCGTAGGTGGCGTCGCCGGCGGCGCTGGCGAACCAGCGCTCGATAGCTGCAATTTCATAATTTTCGCCGCCTTCTTTGAAGCGGATGCGGATCAGCGCCTGGCTGCCCAGGGTGGCGACGAAGAGGTCGCCGCGGTAAAAGGTCAGTCCTCCGGGCGGCGCCGCGGGATGCTTCCACATGGCGATGGGGTCGCGGTAGGCCGGCAGGTTGGGGGCGCCCACAACCCTGGGCCAGCCGTAATTAGCTCCCTTTTCGATCCGGTTGACTTCGTCGCGCTGGTCGACTCCGCGCTCCCCGGAGGGGCCGTGCTCCGAGTTGAACAGGGCGCCGGACCGGGGGTCCCACGCCAGTCCCTGGACCACCCGATTGCCATAGGAGTAGACCGGTGAGCCAGGGAAGGGATTGTCGGCCGGGATCTCGCCCTCCGGGGTGAGGCGGAGGATCTTCCCGGCCAGGGAGCCCAGGTGCTGGGCCAGATCGGGCTGATTTATATCGCCGGTGCCCACGTAGAGCATGCCGTCCGGGCCAAAGCCAATGCGTCCGCCGATGTGGTAGACATTGCCCGGAATGCCGCTGTAGACCGCGTTCTCAAAGGTTCCGGTGTCCCCACTGTGCTGCAGACGAACGACGCGGGTGAAGAGTTTTTCGCCCTCCCGATAGCAGTGCATCGCGTAGATAGAGGCCCGCGCGGCAAAGTCCGGGGGCAGGGCCAGGCCCATCAGACCGCAGTCGCCGGTGTGGGCGACGTCGAGTTCGGCGTAGAGTTCGGGCTTGTTCCCACCTTGGGGAATCCGCTGAATGGTACCGCGCCGCTCGGCCACCAGGGCATCGCCGTTGGGCAGAAAAACCAGGGACCAGGGTATGCGCAGATCGTCGACCCAGGTTTCCACCTCGACCCCTTCGACCGCGGGCATAAAAACGCTTTCCACCTGCTGCGGCACTTCGCCGCGCACCACGGGCGCCTGGGCTGGCGGGGCCGGTTTCGGGCTCGTAGCGAGTATGGCTGCAGCCAAAAAAAGGTGTTTGCAGCGGCACCGGTGCCGCTTTGCCTGCATCTTCATTTTACCTCTCGATTTCATTTCGCTGCGCGGGTTTTTCAGGACGTTATCTTTGCGCGCGCTGGCGCGTTCGGGGTGGCTCGTGAGGGGCCCGGGGGGAGCGGGCGATTTGCCGCCCCCCGGTCCCCCCCGCGCCACATCAAGAAGCGGGTGCGGTGGCAAAGATCGGCTCTCCTTCGGCCAGTGTCCGGGCTTCTG
>CAXFTV010000113.1:0-4027 GCA_964005845.1 uncultured bacterium | reverse complement strand
TCCAGACGCCGCTTGTTCTGGGCCGTAGTCATCGCCATTCTGGTGAGCCTTGTCGGCTCGTCCTACATGACCATGGTTCTGGCCTATAAATACGGCGGCATCAATCTCAACGCCCTGTTCTTTGGCTGGGGAGCTGCCACCTACGGACCCAAGGATATGGCGCCGCGGATTGCCGCCGAACTCACCGGGCCGCGTCTGGATTCCTGGCTCTTCATGGGCATTGGCGGAACTATAATGGGGGCGCTGATGTGGGTTCGGCATCGCTTTGTATGGTGGCCGCTCAATCCGCTGGGTTATGCCATCAGTGCCAACTGGAAAACCGGCCATATCTTCGGTGCCGCGTTTCTGGCCTGGCTGCTCAAATTGCTCATCCTCAAATACGGCGGCAGCCGGCTCTATAAGAATTTGCGCCCCTTTTTCCTCGGCCTTATTCTGGGAGAGATTATCGGGGCCGGGTTATTTTTAGTACTCGATTATATCACCGGCCATAAAGGCAGCTTTCTCACGCAGATTTAAATTTTGTCCAGCTAGGCAATTAAATTCAACAAGGAGGTGCTATGAAAATCCGCGACATCGATACCGTTTTGATTAATTCGCCGGGCCGCAAGTGGACCATTGTCCGGGTTTTTACCGATGAGGGAATCGTCGGCCTGGGGGAGGCCACTTACTCGAACAAAGAACCGGTCGTCTGCGCGGCCATCGAGCATCTGAAAGAGGGACTGATCGGCGAGGACCCCGCGCGCATCGAGTTTCTCTGGCACAAGATTTATCGAATTTCCTCTCACAGCGGCATCTGGCGCATGACCGGGCCGGTGTGGATGAGCGCCATGAGCGGCATTGATCAGGCCCTGTGGGATATCAAAGGCAAGGTAGCCAATATGTCCGTGGTGGATTTGCTGGGCGGCCAGTTTCGCGATCGGGTCGAGGTCTATACCCACTTTTATGGCGCCACCCCGGAGGAATCGGCAAAAATGGCGCTCGAAAAGGTGGAACAAGGGTACACCGCGCTTAAGAGCAGCACCCGTGCAAGCTCGTCCCGCATGTTCGACCAGTATGCGGACGATGGCGACCCGAAGGAGACCGCTGAGCACTACGCCGCGGCCAGAGAAGCGGTCGGCCCCGATGTCAAGCTGCTGATCGATTGTCACGGTCGTTTTACCGTGTCGGCTTGCGTGCGCCTGGCCCGGGCCCTGGAACCCTATGACCTTTATGTTTTTGAAGATCCGGTCCCTCCCGAGGATTTGAGTGCCTATCCAAAGGTGCGGCGGGAGATCTCGATCCCGGTCATGGGCAGCGAGCGGCTCAACACCAAGAGCCACTACCGGCAGCTGCTGGATCTGGACGGCATTGATGTGGCGCAGCCGGATCTGATGTACGCAGGGGGCATCACCGAGGTCCGCAAGATCGCGGCGATTGCAGATACCTACCACGTGCCGATATCGCCGCACAATACCAAGGGGCCGGTGGGCATCATCGCCGCCTGTCATCTGATGGCCTCCATTCCCAATGTGGCCCCGATGGAGTTCGTCACCGGGATCGAGTGGCGCGACGAGATTATAACCGAGCCGCTGAAAGTAGAAAACAGTTGCATCGTCTTGCCCGAGGGGCCGGGATTTGGCATTGAACTGGACATGGATGGGGTGGAAAAACATCGCTGGCAGGTAGGGGATCCGTCCTAAGGGCTCCCAAGAAAATTATCCACAGCGGCGCCGGTGCGCCAAGTGTGCAAGAGGGGGAGAATAGTTTCCCGTCCTCAATGGGGTTTAGGACCAACACGCCGTTAAGGCCGCATGCGGCGTTGACCAGCGTTTGGAAACGGTCGCCGTGGTTTATTGTATAGTTCCATGCGCCGACCATATGGCCGCTAAAGGTAACCGAAATGGAATGGAGGGAAAAAAAAACGCTGCAGTGGGTGCTGCAAATTTTGCTTTGGGGCGGTCTTTTAAATGGGCTGTTTGCAGGCGGCTCCAGCGGGGTAGAAATTTTCCGCATTGGTGGGTCCAACGAATCCCCGCCGAATCAGCAGGATCTCAATTTTCATCATTTGCAGTGGAGTGCGTTTGAAGAACAGTTTGGCCTGGATGCGGAGGGACTGGAAGAAGGAATCTTGCGGCCGATCTTTGTCCGTCCGGGGGAGAATATAGCCTTTACCAGTCTGGCGCGGGACGGAGGACCCTACGTCCAGGTTGGACACGGGCGTTCGAGTCTGGTAACCGATGAGTCAATGGCTATGGTCGATGGGGATCTCACAAGCTTTTACGAGTGGCTCGAGGTTTCCATACAGAACAAGTTCATCACGCAGGAATTCATCCAGCCGCACCTGATCAGCGTCGATCTGGGCGGGCTTTTCCTGGTAAATCGGATTCGGCTGGTGACGCTTGCAGAGCACCACTTTCCCGATGTGCTCGATGTGGGAGCCAATAGCAGCACAAAACTTACTCCGGGAATTGGAAGTTTTAGATCCCGCTCGGGGTTTATCGATGCGAGCAGTCGGCTCGAGGGGGACGTCGTCCACAGGGTACCCGAGAATGTCAACCATATTATTGACGTGAGCTTTGCCCCCTCGCTGGCCCGGAGTGTGGATCTGCTGCTGCACCGGCGCTCGCCTCAGTTGGTGCGGGTGGCCGAGGTTGAGGTCTACGGACAGGGCTATATCAATCAATCCACCTATATCAGTTCCTTTATCGATTTGGAGGAGCCGGCGATCTGGGGCAATATCCGCTGGCGGGGACGACGGGATCGGCAGGCTAAGATTTTTATCCAGACGCGAGCGGGCAGGGATCTGGATCCCAACCAGTATTGGCGCTTCACCGGCCGTAGTAGTGAAGCAACGCCCTTTGACAAAGAGGGCAGGTTATTGGATCGGGCCGCCTTTGCCCGCCTCAAGCCCGGCGAAGCTGGCGAGATCACCTACGATCGCGAAAACTGGAGTTTCTGGTCGCCGCCCTACGATTTTGCCGATAGCAGCGGCACCTTCGTACTGTCGCCGAGCCCCAATTCGGTGTTTCAACTGAAAGTGGACTTGCTGCTTACTACCACAGACGGTGGGGAATTGGATTTCATCGAATTTTCGGCCACCCGCCCGCCGCTGGCCGAGGAGATTTTGGGGGAAATCTATCCGCCCGATGTCGCGCTGGGTCAGACCGTGCAATTCGTCTACGCCATTGAAGCCACAATCCGGGCCCAGCACTCGGGCTTCGATCGGATTGAAATATCGACGCCCTTTGGCCTGGGCGGGGTGGATGCAGTGAAAATCGGCCGCGTTGAAGTAGCGCTTGATAGCGAAATTCTGGCCGCTGATTCCACTCTTTTTGCCGTCAATCTGCCCCGTCATTTGCAGGCGGGGGATTCGGGCGAACTGGTGGAGGTGATTTTTAGGGCCCCGGTATTGCGTTATGGCACGCCTTTTACCGGTTGGGTGCGAGATTCCCAGCGACCACTAGAACTGGCCCAGCGGATTAACCCGGGCAATGCAGCGGATGAGTTAGCTAGCGAGGTTCTGAGCGTGCGGACTTCACTTTCCCAGCTTTTGCTGGCCAATTTGCTCGTGGAACCCCGTATTTTAACACCCAATAGCGATGGGGTGAACGAGTTGGTAGCGTTTTCATTCAATCTGCTACAGGTGACCGATGCCGTACCCTTGCGGCTGGAGATTTTTGATCTATCCGGTCGGCTGGTCCGGGTAATGGAGGAGGTCTTGCCAGGCAGCGGCCGCTTCAATTTTTCCTGGGATGGCCGGGATGGGGGCGGACAGTTGGTGGTTCCAGGGCTCTATGTTTACCGCATTGCCGTGCGCGTTGAAAGGGGTGAAGATCAGCGCTCAGGTACTCTGGCGGTGGTCTATTGAGAGCCAATGCAGGAGGGATGAGATGCTGGATGTAGTAATTAGAAATGCCCATATCATAGATGGTACTGGGACACCTGGGTGGACTGGGGAAATCGGTTTAGAGGGCGATAAAATAGCCGCACTTGGGGTAGTGGACTGCGAAGGGCGACGTGAAATCGATGCCGGGGGCCAGGTTGTCTG
>CAXFTV010000112.1:0-3191 GCA_964005845.1 uncultured bacterium | reverse complement strand
TTTTATTATTTTTAATTATAAAGAGTGTTGGGACTCTGTAACGGTGCTTCGGGATAAAGTACTTAATGGATAATATAGGAGAGCGCAAGCGGCATATCCAGCAAATGTTCAATAGTATCGCCCGGCGCTACGACCTGCTGAACCATCTGCTCAGCGGCGGTGTGGACATCTACTGGCGGCGGCGGGCTCTGGACCAGGTGCGGCAACGGCCGCGGCGGATTCTGGACCTGGCTACCGGGACCGGGGATTTTGCCCTCAGTTCCAGGCGTCTGCGGGCCGAGCGCATTATCGGGGTGGACCTAGCTTTGAACATGGTGCGACTGGGGGTGCGCAAAATTGGCAAAAAAGAGGCCAACACAGCGGTGCGCCTGCTCGGCGGCGATGCCGAGAAACTGCCTTTTGCAGATGCCTGCTTCGATCTGGTCACGGTGGCCTTTGGGGTGCGCAACTTCGGCTCCATTGCCGCCGGTTTACAAGAGGCCCGGCGGGTATTGCGGCCCGGGGGAGAATTGCTGGTGCTGGATTTTGGGGAACCCGAGATGCCATTATTCAGAGAGCTCTATCGGTTTTATTTTACGCGCATACTGCCCCTCGTAGGGGGGGTGATATCCGGCAACCGGCGGGCCTATTCCTACTTGCCGCAATCCGTCGGCACTTTTCCGCAGGGGCGGGCTTTTATAAAGCTGCTGGAGGAGGCTGGTTTTGGCGACAATGCGGCGACGGCGCTGAGCCTGGGCATATGCCGGATTTACCAGGGTATAAAGCCGGGTATTCAGGTTGACTAAACAGGGTGGTGTTGGTATTATACTGGACATAATTTAGACCAGATTTTGCGAAGGAGCACATTTTGGTTTTTGAGGAATTGATCGACCGGGCGGGGCTGGCGGATATACACGCCAGAATCCTGGCCGGGCAGCGCCTCAGCGTTGACGATGGATTGCGCCTGTACGATTGCGACGAACTGTCCGCACTGGGTTATCTGGCCAATATCGTGCGTCAGCGCAAGCACGCCGATACTACCTACTATGTTCGCAACCAGCACATCAACTACACCAATGTGTGCAATAAACTTTGCAAGTTTTGTTCTTTTTACGTAAAACCCAAGGACGATCTTGGATACGTGCTTTCTATTGCGCAGGTGCAGCAGCGCATCCGCGACTACATGGACGTCCCGATCAGTGAAATTCACATGGTGGGCGGGGTCAATCCAAAACTGCCCTACCAATACTATCTAGATCTGTTGCGCGCCATGAAGGAGGCCCGGCCCGATGCCCATCTGAAGGCCTTCACCATGATCGAATTGGCGCAAATTCAGCGGGTGGCCAAAAAATCCTTAGAAGAAGTCCTGGCAGACTTGAAAGAGGCCGGCCTGGAAAGTTTGCCGGGCGGTGGGGCCGAGGTCTTCAGCGACCGGGTACAGGACGATTTGTTCTGGACCAAGAGCGATTCCGAAGAGTGGCTGCGGATCGCCGCGACGGCGCATCAGATCGGCCTGCCCACCAATGCCACCATGCTCTATGGGCACATTGAAAATACCGCGGAGAAGGTCTACCATCTGAGTCGCTTGCGCGAGATCCAGGACGAAACCGGCGGTTTTCTGGCTTATATTCCGCTTTCCTTCCACCCGGAGCGCACCGAACTGGAAGGTCTGCCCGGCCCCAGTGGCTGTCTGGACTTGAAGGAGATTGCGGTGGGACGCCTCATGCTGGACAACTTTCCACACGTCAAGACCTTCTGGATAATGAATACGATCGAGATTTCCCAGATCGCTTTGTGGTACGGTGCCAACGACATCGATGGCACCGTTATGGACTACGAGATCACCCGTCGCAGCTTTGCAGAAACCAAACAGCGGCTGAGCCAGAAACAGCTCTTGGAGCGCATCGTCGAAGCCGGACGCAACCCAGTGGAGCGGGATAGCCTCTACCGCGTCGTCGGCAACCAGAAGCAACTGGTCGAGGAAGCCGCCTAAAGCCGAAAATCTCCTTTCTGGCAAGAGTGCACATGATCCAGCAAATCGCTTCCAAAATCTATCGTGAAGAGCGCATTCACAGGGATGATGCACGCCAGCTCTACGCCCATCCCAATCTGGGCGAACTGGGTATGCTGGCCGATCTCGTGCGCCGTCGCAAACATCCCGCAGATATCGTCACCTACAATGTTGGACGGAATATCAACTACACCAATGTCTGCTGGGTGAAATGCGATTTTTGCGCCTTTTACCGGCCGCCTGGCTCCACCGAGGGCTACGTTTTGCCCCAGGAGGAGATCTTTGCCAAGATCGATCAGCTGGTGGCCTTCGGTGGGGAGGAAGCCAAGTCCTGCGAGATTCTCATGCAGGGTGGACTGAATCCCAAATTGCGGCTGGACTACTACGAAAAACTTCTCAGCGCGATCCGCGACCGCTACCCCATGGTCCAGCTGCACTGTTTGTCCGCCACCGAAATTCTCTATATCGCCCATCTTTCGCGGCTTTCACTCGAGGAAACCCTCGAACGCCTGCATGCGGCCGGTCTGGACTCGATTCCAGGCGCCGGAGCCGAGATCCTCAACGACGAGGTGCGCGATGTCATAGGTTTTCGCAAGGACCGCACCGACGAGTGGCTGGAGGTCCATCGGATTGCCCACGGTTTGGGGGTGCGCACGACGGCCACCATGATGTACGGTCACGTAGAGACGGTGGAGCACCGGCTCGAGCACCTGCAGCGCCTGCGCGATCTGCAGGATGAAACCGGCGGTTTTACCGCTTTTATCAGCTGGAATTTTCAGCCCGATGCAACTGATCTGGGCGCAGATTCATCGCGTTGGGACGGCCTCAAATCCACTGGCTACGATCATTTGCGGACGGTGGCCGTGGCCCGGCTCTTTCTCGATAATATCGAAAATTTTCAAGCTTCCTGGGTGACTCAGGGCCCCAAGATCGCACAGGTTAGTTTGCGCTATGGCATCAACGATTTCGGCAGCACCATGTTGGAGGAAAATGTGGTCAGTGCCGCCGGTACCAGCCACACCAACGAAATGACTCTGGCAACCATGGAACGACTGGTCGACGACGCCGGCTACCAGCTTCAGCGCCGCAATACGCGCTATGAATTCGTCGGCAAGCGGCCCCGGGCAGATGCTTTGAGAAAGGCTCTCGAGGCATGAGTGTTCGCCTGGGGGTAGTGGCTTTCCTGAACGCGCGGCCCCTG
>CAXFTV010000111.1:0-3643 GCA_964005845.1 uncultured bacterium | reverse complement strand
GGCTGAGCGACCATATCGAACGCGCCGAGCTGGTCGAGGCGGAAGGGGTTGAGGCGTCGTTCGAAGCCTTCGTGGAACGAGGATTGGAAGCCCTGGCGGGGTTGCGCTCCCGGCTCGTCAAGGATGTGGAACGCCTGCCCGGTGCCCGCATTCTCGATGGCCAGTTCACCGCCGTGCAGCAGGCCATCGGCACCGGCCTGGAGCGCCGGGTCGGCGCTGCCTTCCTGCGCGATTTCGTCGAGGAGGCCAAGAGCAGCGGCCTGGTTGCAGATTTGATTGCAAAGCACGGCGTGGCAGGTCAGCTCGAGGTGGCAGCGCTGGCTGGAGACGGCTGCTAAACTTTTATGGAATATACCGAGCTCGGTACAACAGGGTTGAAAGTCAGCGTCGCCGGTTTGGGCTGTGGTGGTTTTAGCAGGGTGGGGCAGGGAACGGGGCGCAGCGCGGCGGAATCGATCGCACTAATACGGCAGGCGCTGGATCTGGGCGTCAATTTCATCGATACGGCGCAGGCCTATCAGACCGAGGAATTGATCGGGCGGGCGCTGCAGGGGCGGCGGCGGGACGAGGTCGTAATTTCGACCAAGGCCCAGGTACGACAGGGGGGGAAGCTGTGCGCTGCCGAACTGGTGGTGGAGGCACTGGAAAATTCGCTGCGGCAGTTAAAGGTCGACTGGGTGGATGTGTTCCATCTGCACGGGGTGCCGCCGGCGCTATATGCGCAGGCGGTTGAGACCCTGGTGCCGGCGCTGAGGAAAGAGCGCGAGAAGGGGAAATTTCGCTTTTTGGGGGTGACCGAGGTGCCGCCGGAAGATCCGACCCAGGAGATGCTGCAGCGGGCAGTGCGGGAAGGCTGTTTCGAGGTGGTGATGCTGGCGTTCCACATGCTGCATCAGCGGGCCCGGGAAAAGCTCCTCGTGCATACGCGGGCGCAGGGGATCGGGGTGTTGAATATGTTTGCCGTGCGCCTGTTGTTCAGCGAAGCGGGACGGCTGCAGCGGGTGGTGGAAGGACTGGCAGCAGCGGGCAAGGTCCCCGCGGAACTGGGCGCAGAGGAGAATCCCCTGGGTTTCTTAATGCATCCGGAGGGCGCCCGGAATGTGATCGATGCCGCCTACCGCTACTGTCGGCACGAGCCGGGGGTGGACGTGGTGCTCTTCGGGACGGGGGACGAGACGCATTTGCGGGCAAATGTGGATTCGATTTTGCGCGGTCCCTTGCCGGAGGCAGACGTGGCGCGCCTCGGGACGCTGTTCGGAGCGCTGGAAGGGGTGGGGCTGGATAGGCCGGGACAGGCGCATCCATAATCCGGCATAAAAACCCCCGCCGGTCAGCCCTTTTTTGGGCGCCGGCAGTTGTCATATTTTTCTCGCCGGCCTACGCGGGCGCGTCTTCCTGAAATAGGGTAATCCCGATATCCAGATATTTGTCGCGTTCTTCCGGTTGGGTAGCCGTGCCCATGGCCAGGCGGATGTCGCTGTCTGCCAGCTGGGCGGCGACATTGCGCATGCAGTCGTCGACGTCCTGGAGCGGGTATTCCGGGTGGTCCTCCAGGTTGAACAAGAGATCGTTTGGTCCAAAGGTTACGACGCTCACCCCCGGCTTGGCCAGTTTGCGGATATTGCTCACCGCTTCGACCGACTCCACCTGAATAGCCAGAATCACATATTCATTCCACCACGCCGCATAGGTGCGCCGATCCACGCCCTTGGTGACGCCGCGCAGACCCCGGCGGTTGGCTCCGCCCCAGCTGCGGCGGCCGCTGGGTCCGTAGTAGGCATAGGCAATGGCATCGTCTACGGTCTCGGGTTCCATCACTTCGGGAATCAGCACCGCGGTGGGACCAAAGTCCAGAAAGCGCCCGACCATATAGGCCAGCCGGGTGTGGGGGATGCGCAGTTGCACATCGATGCCCAACTCTTCGGCGGCGCGGCAATAATCGACCAGCTGCGCTTCGGTAAAGGGCGTATGCTGGCCATCGATCCAGATATAATCGTACCTGCCCGTCGCCCATATATCTGCCAGCTGGTTCTTGGTCGTCGTCAGCGAGCCGCGCAGGGCGACCAGGATTTCACCGTTTTTGATACGCTGTCTGAGCGTTTTTTCCCGAGACATTTTCAACTCCTGTATTCTCCGATTGGGGTAGCAGTTTGCCTCTTTGCGCCCGCAATTTCCGCCGCGTCAGCGGTGAAATTGTCGCTGTGAAAATCAGCTCTGCTCGCAAAGGGCGCCCAAAGCGCGCTATTTCAAGTCCAGCTCCACCCACTTGGCCGCGAGTTTGCGGATGCGCGGCCGCTCGCTGTAGAGGAAGGCGTCCGTGAAATTGCGGTCGGGCTGGCTGTACTGGTGGTTGGCCTGATGGACGAACAGACCGCGGTAATTCTCTTTCATGCATTCGATGTGCGCCGCTTCGGTCGGTGCGGGGATGAAGTTGAGAGCCAGGTGTCGGCGTCCCACCGCGCCGCCGAAGGCAGCATGCCAGGTATTCATGTTGTTGAAGCAGACATCGCCGGGCTCGGACTCGATGCAGTAGGCGGGCATATCCGGTCCCGAAATCGCATCGGCCACTTCTTTCATATCTTCGTGGAAAGGCAGCTGGTGCGTCCCCGGAACGACGCGCAGGCTGCCGCTTTGGCCGGTGAGCGAATCGAGGTAGAGCGAGACCTTCATGGGCGTGTAGTCCAGACGCGTGCCGTCGGGGTGCCACTTGGTATCGCCGACGTATAAATTCCCTTCGGAACACAGCCAGATAAAACCGGGGCCGAGCAGCGCTTCGACGGTTTTGAAGATGCGATCGTCTTCGACTAGGCCGGTAATCAACTCGCTTTTTTCGGCAATGGCGTAGAGCGACTGCCGTTTTGTGCCGGGAAAGGGCGCGCCCTGGCGTTCGGCGGCGAGCATGGCATCAAAGGTGCAGCTGAGCTCTTCCATCTCTGCGGCGGAAAACAGCTGGCGCACGACGAGGAAACCGAATGCGTCGTAGAAGGCTTTTTGTTCGCTGGTAATAGCCAAGAGCAGTCCTCCTGAAAAAATAGAATCTCCACCGGGATAAAGTACCTCGACTCGCTGGGCAATATCCGCTGAAATCCGGTTGCCGTCAAGCCCGAAGTGACATTTCTTCTCAGCCCGGTCCGGCGCCGTAAAATATCTCTTGACCGCGCCCGCCAAAAGTCCTTTATAATTCTCGAGCTTTATGACTCGCCTGAGTTATTAATCTGGAGGAGTGAGAGATGGCTCGATACGAACGAGAGCCGGGATTCGCCTATCCACGGGTCACCGAAACCCACCGGCCACGCCCTTTCCGACCGGAGCAGTACATCGTCTATCGCAAGGTCGACGATATCGCCATTGACGGTAAGCTCGATGAAGAGAGCTGGGCGCTGGCGCCATGGACGGTCGACTTCGGGCATATCCAGTCGGCGACAGCCTATGCCAGGCCGCCCCTGCGCACGCGCGCCCGTTTGCTGTGGGACGACGAGTTTCTCTACGCCGCAGTCGAGCTGGAAGAAACCCACCTGGTGGCGCACGTGGTCGATAAAGACGAGGAGATCTACGACGACAACGATATCGAGATGTTCATCGATGTCGACGGCGATTCGCAGGACTATATCGAGCTGGAGTTCAATGCCCTGGGCACGGTGTG
>CAXFTV010000110.1:0-5723 GCA_964005845.1 uncultured bacterium | reverse complement strand
GCGGCGAGGGCCGCGAGCCCCTGGTCATCTGGGCGCTTTTTGCGCCCGAGTTCGGCGAACCCGTCTTTGCCGAATACATGTTGTCCAAGCCCATCGAATCCTATGTCCACTCCTTTATAGGTGACCAACTGCGCCTGGGCTTTCAGATCGTTTTCTGCACCGGCAACTACGCTCCCTACGATACCGGCTGGCACCGGGACTTCGGGCCCCACGAGGTTCAGGACGGCACCGAAGAAGAGGAGTTGGAGATACTCAACCGCCCCATTACCAGACTAAAATGGCATCTGGCGCTGGTCGACGATCCCTGTCTGTGGGTCGTGCCGGGCAGCCAGCGACGCTATCGCACCGACGCGGAACGGGAGTGTCTGCACAATGCGCGCCGAGATAGCATAGCGGGTGAGAAACAGATCGAGGTCAAGAGGGGGCAGACCCTGTTCTGGAGCGGCAACCTCATCCACCGGGGACGGGTGCCAGAGGAGGTGGAAGAGCGTTTGACCCTGGCCGCCGGTCTCACCAAACACCACGACACCGAGCCGATCCGGGACCCCTATCCCACCGACGTGGACGAGGTGGACGAGCGTTACCGCTGGCGGCTGGCCAACAATATCCGGGAGACCCTGCCCGGAAAAATGAAGCTTTACTACGATCGCTGGCGGGCTTTGCAGAAGGGCAGCAGCGAAATCGACGCGATCAACGAGGCGGTTAGAAAACTGGGCTACACGCGCTGGCAGGAGCAGAAGAAGGACTGAGCCAAATCGAGGCGAGGTATTTTTCCCGGCCCCTCTAAAGCAAGCGCTCATTGCGCAGGTAGCGCAAGATTTTCTGGTGGATCGCGGCGGGCAGGAGTGCCGCGGCGGTCCAGGCCAGCCATTCGTGGTGGGTTTTCTGCCACAGCACCAGGTAAGTGCGGGCATCGGGACGGGCGTAGTGGGGCGGTGGGGCGGCGGCGATTTCCAGGTCGGTGGCGGCCGCGGCGATGTCCAGCAGGCGGATCAGGTGCAGTGGATCGGTGATGAAGGCGACGCTGCGCCAGCGGTGCGCGCGGATGATCTGGCGGGCGTTGCGCCAGTTGGAAAACGAGTCGAATGAAGTGGAGTCGTACGAGACGCGGGCAGCGGGGATGCCGGATCTGAGTAGAACGTCCCGCATCATGCGGGCGCCACCGCGGCTCCACGGGCGCGCGCCGCCGACGCAGACGATATGGGCGATGGTGCCGGCGTGGAAAAGCTCGGCGGCGTACTGCAGGCGCGGCAGCTCGGCACCTTGCAGATGGGTCTCCTCCGGGTGGCCGGCAAAAAAAACCACGGCCAGGTCAAAGGGACCCGGGGACGCGTGCTGGTCGAGGGTGCTGTAGGCCGAGCGAATGAAGAGCGCACTGGCCAGCAGGTCCGCCAGCAGGAGGGCGGCGAGGACCAGTCCCACCTTTTTCCAATGCCCGGCAAGCCATTTTTTTAACACGGGGTCTGCCCTCAAGTCTGCGCCAGGCAGGCTTCCAGGTAGCGGCAGGCCTGGCCGATCTCGGCGGTAACTGCGGTTGTAGGTTGCAGAATCGGGATGCCGCGCGGGACGGGATGCATGAATATCTCCGTAAAACCGCTGTAGCCGATTTTTTTTAGCGCCGCCACCAGCGGCACGAAATCCAGCGCGCCGCGGCCGGGCATTTGCAGTAATTCTCTTTCTTTGGGCAGTTTCTCGGTGCATCCCATGCCGTGTTGCCAGGCGTAGAAGTGCGCCAGGCCCGGCCCCAGGTCCTCGATGAGACGGGCGAGCAGGGACGGATCGTCCGGCAGGTGGTAGGGCGCCAGGGCGATGCCCAGGTGTGGCGAGTCGGCGAACTCGACCAACCACTTCATCGAGTCCGGCGTTTCGATCAACGCGTGACCGTGATTTTCAATGGCGATGGCAATATCCAGTTCTGCCGCCCGCTCCACGTGGGGCCGCAGCCGGGCGGCGAAATGGCTTACCGCCCGGCGCAGTTCGTCGCCCTGCAGCCCCGCGGGCCCACCGCTGCCGCAGACCAGGATGCGGGCGCCGAAGTCGCGCGCAAAGGCCATTTCCTCTTGCAGCCCAAAGGGTCCCAGGTCGAAGCGGGTGGAAATGCCCAGATCGACCCGGTGCTCCTGCAGGAGTGCGGCAAAGGCGGCGCGGCCCATTTCCTCGACTTGCTCGCGCTGGTTGCCGTGATTGCGGGGCCAGATATCGAGGTGGCGGCTGCCGGCGCCGACCACCTCGGGGAGGATCTCAGCAAGGGAAGTCGTGCCGTACATGCACGATGCCAGGATATAGCGAAACTCGAAGGGGGCGGATGAATTTTTCATGAATACTTCCTCGCGTTTTTAGCACGACAATATCAACTTGTTGCTCTGGATCTGGTCGCCGCTGGCGTTGGACCCCAGCTCGGCGCACCCCGTAGATTCGCGCGTCGCGTTCGCCTTCTTCCAGGACGGCTGGCCGCCGTCCACCCAGATCGAATACTTCCAGGCGGACCCGTTGCGGCCGGGCCGGCGTCGAGGTAGATGGCGCGGCCGCAACGGGTCCGCGCCCGGTTCCGGGATCGGGCCTTCTTCCAGGGTCCAGTTATTTTCCGTCGGGATACCTTGCGGGTAAGATGCCAGGCGCCATTGGCGGTTTGTGTGGTGCATGAGAGGGCTCCTTTTTGTTTCCAATGCGGCGTCCCGATAGGCAGCGCGCAAGCGCGGGTTGCGGGCGGCTGCTAAGAGTGCGCTTACAGGTGGTGAAGCTGCTCCGCATTGTGGCTGCGGTGCCTCGGCAGGTGAGCCGGCATGTAAATCCATTCGCCGCCGCCGTTGCTTCTGCCTACCAACCGGGGCCGGTATCGGTATCCTCATGGTTGCTCAGATTAGTCGGATTCGCACCATCCGCATCCACCACGTAAATCTCCCAGTTGCCATCGCGCTTTGTATGAAAGGCGATTTTCGTTCCGTCCGGCGACCACACCGGATCCCCATCCCGCTCGGCGTGGTTGGTCAGATTGGTCGGGTTCCCACCATCCGCGTCCATGATATACACCTCGGGAAGCCCATCGCGCTCTGTTTCGAAGGCGATTTTCGTTCCGTCCGGCGACCAGGCCGGCATGGAATCCCGCTTGGGGTCATTGCTCAAATTGGTCGGATTCGCACCATCCGCATCCATCGAGTAGATCTCGAAATTATCGTCCCGATCCGAGGCGAAGGCGATTTTCGTTCCGTCCGGCGACCAGGCCGGGAAGCGATCGTCAGCCGAATTATTGCTCAAATTTACCAGGTTGGCGCCATCTGCTTCCATCGCATAGACCTCGAAATTGCCGTCGCGGTTGGACTCGAAGACAATTTTCGTTCCATCCGGCGACCAGGCTGGGAAACGGTCCTGGCCGGGATCATTGGTCAGGCGGAGCGGATTCGTCCCATCTGCCCTGGCTACATAGACCTCGATATTGCCGTCGCGGTTGGACTCGAAGACTACCTTTGTCCCATTAGGGGACCAATCGGGGAAGAGATCAACCGCCGGATCACTGGTCAGGCGCACCGCCTCGGTTCCATCCGCCTCTATGGCGTAAATTTCGAAATCGCCATCCCGGTTAGATTCGAAAACAATTCGGGTCTCCGGTGCGGCTGTGGCGCCAAAATTGTCTGCAAAAATAAAAAAATCCATAAAATCCATAGCGCCGTCCGGTTCCAGATCGTAGGCCGTATCGCTTCCCCCGAAGGCATCGGCGAAGAGGAAGAAATCGAGAAAATCCACTTTTCCATCGTCATTAAAATCCCCTATTACCACGTGCGCTTCGACGGCGTCTCGCGCGCCGTATAGCCCCAACAGGGCCACTCCTAATACGACCATAGACCATTTTCTCATAATGTCCACTCCTTGGCATGGCAGATCGATGAATTCATTCGCCTATTTGATTCGCGTGGGTCATGCTGCCCTATCCCATGGATCTAAGTGGGGGAAATGTGGTGCCAGAGGGGGCGCCGGCTGGCGTTTTGCCGGGAGTTCGCCGGCTTCAGTAGCCGATGCTGCTGAGGTAGTCCCGGTTTACCTGCATGCGCTCCGTTTCGCTGCGCTGGGTCGTACCCGGGCAGGCGGTGACCCAGCCCTGGTAGCCGCTGGCTTCAAGGGCTCCTAGGAAAGCCGGAAAATCGCACATCTGCGCCTCGCCCAATTCGACGCCCTCCTCCCCTTTGTATTCGTTTTTGTGGTCGTGCAGGTGGACGTAGGCAATGCGGTCCCGGAAGTCGTGGACGGCGGCGACTGGATCGTAGCCCCAGTAAACCGCGTGCGACATGTCCAGGCAGAGGCGGCAGCAGTCGAGCCGGCTCATAAAGCGTTTCCACTCGGCGGCGCTGTCGACCAGGTGGTTGATGTGCGGGTGGAAGACGAGGGTGACCCCAAGAGGGGCGGCAAAGGTCGCCAGGTCTTCGTAGACCGCGGCCATGCGGTCCAGGTCCGCGTCGGTGGTCTCGCGTTGTAGTCGGCCCGGGCCCTTGGTCATGAAGGTGGCCACCTCCAGATCGGCGGCGAACTCGATGCGCCGCTTGCTTATCTGGTGGGCCGGATCGTCGATGCTGAGGGTGGCGTTGGGCCCGCAGACCGCCGCGGTTTCTATCCCCACCCTGGCACAGATCTGCCGTACCCGGCGGGCCGAGCCCAGCCAGTCGAGGGAATGGCGTGTTTCCCAACCCGCGAATCCGGCCGCGACCAGCGCGGCCAGGTCGCGTTCCAGGTCGGGATTTTCCCAGCGGTAGGTGCTGTAGGCGAGGCGAAATGAGGACATGAACGACCTCCGACAAATTCTGCTGCCTTTGCCGACCCTGTGCAGCCAGTCCGAGCCGCTTCGGGCCGGGAAGAGCCGGCTCATCATGCCGGCGTCGGCCACCTGGCCGACGCCGGTAATTTAGTCCCCCTGGTGCGGAGAGAGAAACAAAGCGGCCCGGGCAATTTCGACCCGGGACGCCGATGCGGGAACCAACTGAGACCGTACCGCAGCGCCTTGTCCTGGGCGCGCTTGACCTGACTGTCGGGATCGCCCTTCGTTCTCCCTGCCCGCCAGAGCCATTCGAACCCAATCCCATCCGCCTCGCAGTGTGCGAGTATGGCTCCCTCAATCTGAATTTCAGCTGTTATCGCGGCTCCGACTCATAGAGCGGCGCAGTTTCTGTTCACCAGTCCCCTGAACTGGAGGAGTTTCATGCGATGTGTCAGCTTGTTGGTGATTGCTGGACTGATAGGCTTCGGCAATGGTGTCGAAGGAGAAAATCGGGTTTCCAACAGGGACCACCTGGTTGAGTGGGTAGCAGGGGGGATCGACAGTGAAGTACCCCCGACTGCGATTCGCGACAACATAGGAGAGGGATTGCCATTGTGTCGGGGCAACAGGCCCCAAGGCGCCAATTACACCGGGTGGCAGGATATAGGCGTTCGGCAAGCTGACGGGTTGTGCCATACCCTGAATGTTGAGGAGCACTACAAGGTGCAGGAATCATACTTCTACCTGGTGCCGGCTCGCGGGGGGGGCATGTCGATGGAAGGTATGGTGCCGGAGTCTGAGGTACAGAAGGCTGTAGATGCGGCTGTAGCCGAACTGACGGTCCGGATGAAGCGGGAGCTTGAGATGAGGATGGCCAAAGCCACGAAGCGGTTGGTGGCGTGGGGCTGGGATGCAAGCGGGGTGATAGAGGTGGCCGAAGCTAAAGTGCGGGCGGAGATGGCGGAGAAGGTCGAGTATT
>CAXFTV010000109.1:0-4538 GCA_964005845.1 uncultured bacterium | reverse complement strand
GGTGCTGGCACAGGTCCCTCGCCAGTTAAAGGTCGAGATGGTGGGTGGGCGGTTGGTGCTCCCTTATGGGGTCTACAAATCGTGCCGGATGTTGATCGAGGCCGTCGACGGCGAAATAGAAGAGGAGAAATTTGCCGGTGCAGTGGATCTGCGTTTTCGGGTCAGGGTCGAGCGCCTGGAGGAATTGCGCCAAGCAGTGCGGGAAGCTACTGCCGGCCGGGTTTCTTTGGAGAGCGCCTGAGAATGCTCACTTGACCAGCAGCTTTTTCACATCGGACCCAAGCGAAAAACTGCAAAGAGTAGGCGCGCATATTTGTCGGGACAGGCTGGCCAGAGCAGGTCTTGTGCTGCCCTAATGGACCTATATATTTCAATTATGACAACGCAGAAATGATTTTTTTAACCGATACAGGAGCGCGGAATGGCCAGTGGAAGTACAGTGATAATCAGCGGATTTGCCGACGAGGGACCGGTGGACAAAAAGGCAGAGGAACAGCTTACCATGCTGGCTGCTCTGGGGATGTCCTACTACAGCCTGCGTTTTGTAGATGTGGGCCAGGGCGTAAAAAATGTAATGCAATTGACCCGGCGCGAAATTCGCCGCTTGCGCCGGCTGCACGCCGATTTCGGCATCCAGGTCTCTTCGGTCGGGTCCCCTATCGGCAAGGTCAAGCTCGTGGATGTCGAAGACGGCACCAGCAATGCCTATTTTCCCTTTGACAGGTATTTGAATAAAGAGGTGGCCCGGGCAGTCGATTTGGCTCTAGAATTCGACACCCGGCTCATCCGCGGATTCTCTTTTTACCATCCAAAGGGTAGCAATCCCGAAGATTACCTAGACCAGGCAGCCGATCAGCTGGCACAAATTGCTGCTAAATGCCAGCAGGCCGGGGTGTTTTTTGGCCTCGAGGTCGAGGCCAATCTGGTCGGTCAGAATGGGCGTTTGCTAGGGCAACTCTACCGCAAAGTGGCCAATCCGCACCTCTTGTTGATTTTCGACGGGGGCAATCTGGCCTGTCAGAATCTGACGCCGGTGCAGACCTTTGCCGAGTACCAGGCCATGAAACAGGGCATCGGCTGGATGCACATCAAAGATTATCGGATCGATCCAGGCTTGGAGTGGGAGGGGCACGTCGACGAGGAGCGCCTGAAGAATTTCACTCCCGCCGATGAGGGCGACTCGGGCCACGAGGCCATCCTGCGGGATTTCAAGGCGCGCATCCCGGCCCTGCGGCGGCGCCTGCAGAAACTGGGAATCCCCGGCGTTTTTTTGGATCTGGAACCCCACCTGAAGGGTGGCGGCCAGTTCGGCGGGTTCAGCGGGGTCGATGGATTTGGCGTCGCTCTGCGCGCCCTGCTCAACGTCCTGGACTACGTAGGTATCGACTACTCCCTGACCAACTATGGGGATATTTTGCAGCGCAAGGAAGGGTAGTGGAAGGGCCGGGAGGAGACGCGGCTAAGTCCCCTCCCGGGTCCAAATGGTTCCCTAAAGTCCCTGTTCCAGCAGTCTGGCATGCTGCTTTTTGAAACTGGAACTGCCGTCGTCTTCTATGACTTCGAGGTCGACGCCGCGTTCGAAACCGGGGATATTCCCCTGGTAAAATTCAGTTTGATAGGCGGCTTCGTTGGTGAAGTCCCAGATCCTCTTTTTGCCGGCCCCGGGCCAGCTTATCCGCAGGATGCGTTTCTTCTGGCGGTAGAGGTCCGTGGGGGTGGGGTCTCCCGGTTCCACCCGGTATCTCTCCAGCGCTTTCTCGTCAATCTCGACGCCCAATCCCGGGCCTTCGGGAACTGCCATATAGCCGTTTTCCACCTCGAGACGCTTTTTGAGCAAATCGTGTTTCCACAACTCGTGGCAGGTGATATAAGGCAACTGGGCGTGAGACAGAACCGAGCCCAGGTGCATCGCATAGGCTGCGGTGATGCCAGTGCCCACAATCTGCAGCCAGAAAGGTTTGTTGAAAGCGGCGTTGAGGGCCCCGACGCGGATGGCATCGAGGCCACCGCCGACCACAAAGCCATCTGAACAATCGGCGTGCAGGACTTCTTCGCGAAAGTGTTCGACGATGGGTTTGCGCACTCGCTGGCGCAGAATCCGGGCTCCGCTCAGGTCAGTTTGCAGGTAGAAGGGACTTTCGTACATGCCCACATTGGGATTTTCGTCTAACTGCTGCAGAATGATTTCAGCCTTGGGCTGATTGAGCAGGAAACCATTAAAATCAACGTCGAATTTATAGTCGGCCGGCACCACTTTGGCAACTGCTTCGGTCTGTTTGATTATGTCCCGCCAGGGACGTGCCTTCATCTTGAAACAGGTGTAGCCGCGCTTGACAGATTCGCGTGCTTCGGCGGCCCAATCCTGTGCCGGCATGTCGATATCCCACCAGGAGATGGGACAGCGCTGGCGCACCTGGTTGCCCAGCAGGGCGTGGACCGGCACGCCAGCGTCCTTGCCGACGACATCCAGCACGGCGATGTGGCCTGCCATGCTGAGGGAGCTATCGTGCAGGAGAGCATAGGGGTTTTTGCCGACCATGTAGTCCGCACTGACACTGCCGGCATCGCCGTAGCCGACAAGCCCGTTGTCGGTCTCGAGCCGGACTACTTCCATGCGCTCGTTGTGGGTCTGGGCCCGCTGCATGGCGCGGGTGGCTCGCCTGGCGTAAAAGGGAATATTCAGGGTAATGGTTTCGGCGCGTTTTATTTTCATGAAGATATTCCTCCGTTGAGGGTAGAAGTGTCCACTCCGGGTGGCCTTAACCGATGGTCTGGCGCAGCAGCCGCAGGTGGTTTGTGCCGAGAATTTTGCGCAGGTCTTCCTCGCTATAACCACGGGCGGCCAGGCCAGTGGTAATTTGGGGATAGATGGTGGCATCCGCGAGTAAATCGCCGCCGCCGTCAAAATCGGAGCCCAGGGCAACGTGGTCGATGCCAGCTTGCTCTACGGCGTGGTCGATGTGGTTCAGCAGGCCTTCGAGGTCGGGGACATCCGGGTGAATGAACTCGGGGACAAAAGTAAGCGCCACGACTCCTCCCTGGGTTGCCAGGGCCTTGAGCTGTTCGTCGGTGAGGTTGCGCGGGTGGGCGCAGAGGGCCCGGCAGCAACTGTGCGAGGCGATGACCGGAGCCTGGCTGCATGCAAGTGTGTCCCAGAAGCCGCGATCATTGAGATGCGATACGTCCACCAGCATACCCAGCCGGTTCATCTGGCGAACGACGGTGCGCCCAAAGGCGGTAAGCCCCCCCCCACCTTCAACTTCACAACCATCGCCGGCCCAGGTGCGGGCACTGTGAGTAAGGGTCATGGTGCGCACCCCCATTTGGTAGAAAGCGGTCAGCACGTGCTGGCTCTGCTCCAGTGCATTGCTGTTTTCTATGGCCAGAATTGCCGCCAGTTTGCCCCCTTTTTTAGCTTCGATAATATCGTCGGCGCGACGGGCTACTACAATGTCCTCAGCGTGGTCTTCTACTTCGCGATAAAAATAACCAAGGGCGTCCATGGTGTAGAGCATGTGATTGCTCCAGGCCCTGGTGTTGTCCACGGCAAAAAACGCCGCGTCAATTCCACCCGTCCGCATCTTGGGGATATTGAGCTGGACGGGATGGGGTGATGGGGAAGAGGCACTGGCGCGCAAGTGGGCCACGGCGCTGGTGCGCTCGGCGCGCTGCTCGGGCCCGCCTGCACCACTAAAACTCCTTAGCCCAGCGCTGATATGAGTGACGATGCTGTCGTTGTGGGAATCGATGACCAGGGCTTCCTGGTGAAGTTGCTTGCCGTCCATGAGAATGGATGCTCCCTTTTATTTTATCAATTTATTTGGCAAAATCCAGGACCGCGTCCTGAGCTGCAGCGGCGCCAGGGCATGGCAGCGGCGGGTTGCCTCGGCACATTCTATGAGCAGGCTGGAAGCGCTGCTCTGGGCCATGAAAGGGGCGCAGAAAGGTGAAAGATGCCCCTTGTGAAAATTCCACCCGCGTTCCCGGGCTGCGCCGGGTCGGGGCAGCGTCATTTAGTGCTTTTCCAGTTGCGCGCCAACTGGGTCAGGAGGCGGACGCCGACGCCGACGCCGCCGGTCGGGATATAGGGGCGGGTTTTTTTGTTCCAGGCCGTACCGGCAATATCCAGATGGATCCAGGGGTAGTCCTCGGCGAATTCGGCCAGGAGTGCAGCTCCGGTAATGGCGCCGGCATCGCGCCCCCCCCCGGTATTTTTCATATCCGCCACATCGCTCTTTATCTGCTGGCGGTACTCGTCCCACAGCGGCAGGGGCCAGACCCTTTCAGCAGTTTGTTCCCCGGCCTGGCGCACTTTTTCCGCCAGGTCTTCATCGTTGCCGAGCATGCCGCTGGCGTGGTGGCCAAGAGCGACGACGCAGGCGCCCGTAAGGGTGGCCAGGTCGATGGCGGCAGCCGGTTCAAAACGGGCTGCGTAGGCCAGGCTATCGGCCAGAATGAGGCGCCCTTCGGCGTCGGTGTTGAGGATTTCGATGGTTTTGCCCGACAAGGTCTTGAGGATATCGCCAGGTTTGTAGGCT
>CAXFTV010000108.1:0-13402 GCA_964005845.1 uncultured bacterium | reverse complement strand
TTGTTTATAATTTATTTAAGTTATTATATGTGAATTGGTTTAAAGCGAGAGAAATTTGGTTGACGCTTGATTTTTATAGATCTTATGGCGCTTTGTCGAACTCTTGAAAAAAATAAAAAAAACTTGAGGTCAGGGGGCAAAAACCTTTGTTTGGCGGCAAAATAGAATCTGCACTATATTCAATATTTTGTGACCGGGTGGAGGTTGAGATAGGGAAACTGGCGCCGAGTTTGCAGGTTCCGGTTGCAAAAAACAGCTGTATAGAGCATCGCATCTAGCGGGCGGGAGAGATCAAATGCGGATTCTCATCATGGGTGGGTCAGGTTTTATCGGTTCGCATCTGTGCGACCTTTTTCTTGCCGAGGGCAATGAGGTCATCTGCATGGATAACCTGCTCACCGGGCGCGCCGAAAACGTGGCCAGGCATCTGGGCAATCCCAGGTTCAGCTTCGTGCAGTACGACGTGACCAACTTTATTCACGTAGATGGACCGCTGGATTTTATCCTCCACTTTGCCAGCCCGGCCAGTCCAGTTGATTTTGAGAAGCTGGGTATCAGGATTCTCAAGGTCGGGGCCTTGGGCACTCACAAGGCCCTCGGGCTGGCCTGCGCCAAGGAGGCCAGGTTTTTGCTGGCTTCGACCTCCGAGGTATATGGCGACCCGCTGGTCCATCCGCAGACCGAAGATTACTGGGGCAATGTCAATACCATAGGCATACGCGGGGTCTACGACGAGGCCAAGCGCTTTGCCGAATCGATGACGATGGCCTACCATCGCCTCCACGGTGTCGATACTCGCATAGTGCGCATATTCAATACGTACGGGGTGCGGATGCGGCGCGACGATGGCCGCGCCATTCCCAATTTTACCACCCAGGCGCTGGCGGGCGAGGATATCACGGTCTATGGGGACGGCAGTCAGACGCGCAGTATCTGTTACGTGAGCGATCTGGTCGAGGGAATCAGCCGCCTGATGCAGGCAGATGTCAATACGCCGGTCAATATCGGCAATCCCACCGAAATAAGCATGCTGGAGCTGGCCAGGACAATTGTAGAATACACCGGCAGCAGCAGTCAGATCGCCTTCCGGCCACTGCCTCAGGACGATCCCAAGGTGCGGTTGCCGGATATCAGTAAAGCGCGAGAGCTGTTGGGATGGGAGCCCGTAGTCGCCCCCGAAGAAGGGCTGAAAATGATGATCGAGTGGTTTCGCAGCCAGGCATGAGGTGAAAAATGAACACTCTGGATCTGCACGAAAATTGGCTGGGTTTTGAGATTCGCGATGGCAATCAGCTGGTGACCTTGTATCGGGCCCGGGAGGAGTTGCCGCGCGGCGAGTCCCCCAAACCCTGTTTTGCGCCCATATACACCCCTTCGGGAGGACTCGTCACCGAATATCGGCCCGCAGATCACCCCTGGCATACCGGGCTCTATTTCGGTTGGGTCCACGTCAACGAGGCCAACCTCTGGGGAGGACCCTGGTATGTGGCTGAAAAGGGCCAGTACGAGCATGTCGAGCACAGTCACGGGGTGCAGGTCCACGATGAATTTACTGGAATACGGGTAGATGTAGAGGGTGTTTTCATCGGCGAAAAGCTCCGGTGGCTGGACGCCGACGATCGCCCTATGGCAGCGGAAAAGCGGTCTTATGCATTCCGCAAGCTGGAGGGAAAAAGCGGCTATTTTTGGACCGTAGAGACAGAAATCGTGGCCGTGGTCGAAAAACTCGTGCTGGGTGCTTCTAGGGCGGCGCGCTACAGCGGCCTGGAGTTGCGCCTGGGACCGCCCTTTGCCGATGCTCACCACCGCAGCAGCGAAGGACTGGAAGGGCACGAAAATATCATGGGCCAGCGGGCGCGCTGGGTGAGCGCCGCCGGGGCTGCGGGCGGTGCGGTGCTGCTGATGGACCATCCCGAAAATCCCCGCCATCCGGTCACCTGGTTTGCGCGCAAAAATTTGCTGGGCGCCGGTCTGTTGATGGAGGGGGATCTGGAGTTGGAGCGGGGCGAAACCCTCGGTTTGCGCTATGGGTTCGCGGTACTCGAACAGCCACCCGCAGCGGATCAAATCGAGCGACTCTACAACGAGTATATTAGTGCCTGAGGCCGCATTTTTCGGTCTAGAAGCCCCCCCTTGCTTTAAGGCGATTTTTCCAGGTGTTTACTCCGGGAACTGCAAGCGCGAAAAAAGATTTGCCTCCGATAATTTAAACGTTTAATTTAAACATACGTTTGAATTATCGGAGGTTTTATGAGCGATTCGACCCGGCATACAGATACCAGAGAGCGTTTGCTCGATGCCGCAGAGTACCTCTTTGCCCAACGCGGTGTAGATGCCACCTCCCTGCGCCACATCACTGCCGAAGCCGCCGCTAACCTGGCCTCGGTGAACTACCACTTTGGCTCCAAGGAAGCGCTTTTCCGCGCGGTCTTTGCGCGCCGCATAGGGCCAGTCAACCAGGAGCGCCTGGAACGGCTAGATGCCTGCGAGCGGGCTGCCGGGCAGAGGCCCCCCGAGTTGGAGTGCGTCCTCGAGGCTTTCGTCGCCCCGGCGTTGCGCCTGCGCCTAGATCCGGCGCACGGAGGTGAGCATTTCATGTGTCTGATGGGGCGCCTCTACACCGAACCGCACGGCCTCAAGACGGTTATCTTTGAGCAATTCAGGGAAGTTTTTCAACGCTTCACTGAGGCGCTGCATCGCTGTTTGCCCGATATGTCGCGGGAGGTGCTGTTCTGGCGCCTCTTTTTCACCGTGGGGTCCATGGCCCACACCATGAGCGCCGGCGCTATTCTGGAACACTTTTCCCAGGGGCATTGCGATCCGGCCGATGCCGACAAAACCATTCGCTATCTGACGGTCTTTGCCGCTGCCGGGTTCGGGGCCGCTCTTCCAGAGAGTAGTGGAGAATCGACATGAAGCTGTTGTTCCTTTTGTATTGTAGCATTTTGGTGTCCTGTGCCTCGGTTCCCAAAGTCAAACATCTGGAGATGGCCGCTCTGCCCTCCAAGGGCTGGACTGGAGGGGATGGGGCGGCGGGAGCAGTCGGAAATAAGTGGTGGAAGCATCTGGGTGTAGTTGCCCTCGACAGTCTGGTTATCGAGGCCTGGGCGCACAACCACGATCTGCAGGCCGCTGCCGCCCGCCTGGATATGGTCCGGGCTCAGGCCCTGCTGGCTGGCACATCACTGCAGCCCCAGCTCGGCGCCGGGGTCAGGGGAGCGCCACTGCGCAAGCAGAATTATGCCGGTTTTCCCCTACCTGGGGGGGGGGGCGAAGTACCCAGTTCGACTGCCCAAAGTTACGGCGTCGAATTGATTCTGAGCTGGGAAGTCGACCTGTGGGGCCGCCTGCGCGCTGGCGCCGCTGCGGCCTTGGCCGACATGCAGGCCAGCGAGGCCGATCTGCGCGCTGCGCATCTGTCGCTGGCGGCCCAGATAGCACGTACTTATTGCGCCGCAATCGAAGCGCGCGGTCAGGTTGATCTGGCTGCGGCAACAGTAGAGAATTACCGCCTTTCCAATGCCCAGATCCAGCGCCGCTACCAGCGTGGTCTGCGCACTTCCCTCGATTTGCGACTGGGGCGTTCCAGTCTGGCCGCTGCCAGGGCCACGCTAGCGCAGCGGCGCCAGCAACAAGACCGGGTGCGGCGCCAGTTCGAGTTGCTTCTGGGGCGCTATCCGGAGGGAGTACTCGAGGTCGAGGGTACCTTGCCCGTCCTGGATGCTCCGGTGCCGGCCGGGCTCCCTGCCGAACTGGTTGGCCGGCGGCCCGACCTGGTGGCCGCCGAGCGCCGGCTGGCAGCCAGTCACCAGCGCCTGGCCGAGTCGCGCGCGGCGCTCTATCCCCGCATCAGCCTGACTGCTTCCGGCGGGCGCTCTTCGAGCGCCCTGGGCGAGTTGCTCAACGGCAATTTTTCAGTGTGGAATCTGCTGGGCAATATCAGCCAGCCAATCTTGCAGAGGAAGGAGGTGCGGGCTGGCCTCAACTTGGCCCGTGCCGGGGTAGACCAGGCTCTGATTATTTATGCCGGCAGTGTCCTGCGCGCCTGTGCCGAGGTCGAAGCAGCGCTGGCCGCCGAGGTTTTTCTGGTGCTGCAGGAAGAAGCTCTGGCACTTGCCGCCGAGGAGGCCCTGGCCGCCCGCCAGCTGGCCGCGGAGCGCTATGGCAAGGGATTGGCGGATCTCATTACCTTGCTCGAAGCGCAACGCCGCGCCTTTGACGCCGAAAGCCGCCTGCTGGCAGTGCGGCGGCAGCGTCTGGATGGACGCATCGACCTGCACCTGGCGCTGGGCGGCGGGTTTAGCGCTGAGGAGGAACTCCTGTTTTCAATCGGGCCGGAGAAGCAACTATGAAAAAAGTGCTCTTGACTCTGGTTATCCTGACGCTGGGAGGGGGCGGCTATTTTCTGCTGAGCTCTAGGGGGCAGCCGCCCCAGCATCTGGAGCGGCCCTATCTCGGCCCCCTGGTCGAAACCATCGCCGCCCCGGCACAAAAAATTCAAATCGTAGTCGATGGGCAGGGCACGGTGCGGCCAGATGTCCAGATTGATCTGGTGCCCCAGGTTTCCGGGGTGGTGGTGTGGAAGGCCCCCAATTTTTCGCCTGGAGGGGCTTTTGCCAAGGGCGATCTTCTCTTCCGCATAGATCCGCGCGACTATGAGCTCGTCGCCGCACAGGCCGAAGCCGCGGTGGCCCGTTCGACTTACCTTGTGGAACTGGCACGGCAGGAATCCGCAGTGGCGCGACTGGAGTGGGAACGCCTGCATCCGGGAGGTGAGGAGCCCGGTGATCTGGTTCTGCGCCAGCCGCAGCTACGCGCGGCCGAAGCCGATTTGCAGGCGGCTCGAGCTCGCCTCGAGGAAGCGCAGCTGCGGCTGGCGCGGACCCGCTTGTACGCTCCTTTCGACGGTCGCTTGCGCAGCAGTCGTGCGGCGCTTGGCCAGCACGTCCTTGCCGGCCAGCCCGTGGCCCAGCTCTACAGCATCGAAAAAGCCGAGATCGTGGTGCCGGTCCCCGACGAGGATCTGGCCTGGTTCGAACTGCCCCTGCCCAGCGCTCTGGCCGGATCGAAAGGGCAAAACGCGTTTCAGGCCCCGGTATACGATCCCCGTGCCGAGCATCCCCTCAGAGCCCACAAGTTCTCCAGGCGGGGTGCTGGCGCTGTGGTCAGCGGCTCTTTTGCGGGTCGCCGGCATCAGTGGTCGGGTCGGGTGGTGCGCACCGAGGCGGAGTTGGATCCGCAGAGTCGCATGGTGCGCCTGGTCGTCGAAGTCGAAGACCCCTATGGCGGCATTGGCCAGGGGCAAGCGCCGCTGATGGTGGGCATGTTCGTCGACGTGGCCATCGCCGGCCGCCAGGTGGAGGAGGTGCGAGTACTGCCCCACCTGGCCTTGCGTCCGGGCGATAAGGTTTGGTCCGTGGGTGCTGCCGGGGTGTTGCGCGTGCGTCGCGCCGGGGTCTTGCGTCGCATGACAGACCAGGTCCTGGTATTGCTGGATCTGGCCGCAGATGAACGCATTGTCATATCGCAATTGAGTGGTGTCACCGATGGGATGAAGGTGCGTCTGGCAAACGCCAGCGAGGAGGTCGGATCGTGAAGACCTCCGTGACCTGGATGGCTAAGAATCACGTGGCCGCCAACCTGCTGATGGGCTTTGTGCTCTTGAGCGGGTTGTTCGCTCTGCTCGAGACCAGGAAGGAGACCTTTCCCGAATTTTCCCTCGATCAGGTGCAGATCCAGGTGGCCTATCTGGGCGCCGGCCCCGAAGAGATTGAGGAGGGGATATGCAAGCGCATCGAGGAGCGGGTGCGCGGCCTGGAAGGGGTGCGTCGCGTGCGTTCGACCGCGGCCGAGGGCATCGGGATGGTGAGCGTGGAGATGGAGCGCGGCGTCGACATGAGTCGCATACTCGAAGATATCAAGAACGAGGTCGACCGCATCGACACCTTTCCGGTCGAAACAGAAAAGCCGGTCATCAAAGAAATGACGCGGCGCAATCAGGTGATCGATGTCGTGATTTACGGCGATGTCGCCGAAGAAGCACTGAAAGTCGTCGCCGAGCAGGTGCGCGACGATCTGCGCAATGCGAGCGCCATTTCCCAGGTGGAACTGGCTGGAGTGCGCGCCGATGAAATCTCAATCGAGGTAGCCGAGCAGGCGCTGCGGCGCCACCAGCTCAGCTTTGAGCAGGTCACCGCGGCAGTGCGGCGCACCAGTCTGGATCTGCCCGGCGGCAGCGTCAAGAGTGAAGACGGCGAAATTCTGCTGCGCACCCAGGGCCTGATGCAAAGCGGTCGGGAATACGAAAGCGTGGTAGTGCTCACCCGGCCCGATGGCAGCACTCTGAAATTGGGCGATATCGCCACAGTCGTCGATGGCTTTGAGGACGCCGATCTGATTGCGCGCTTCAATGGTCGGGCTTGTGCGGTGGTTCAGGTTTACCGCACCGGGGACCAGAATGCTCTGGAGATCTCCGACCAGGTCAAGAATTATATAGCAGAAAAGGGTGCTCAACTTCCGGCCGGCATCCACCTGGCCTACGCCCGCGATGATGCTCGCCTCTTGCGCGGGCGTCTGGATCTGCTGCTGCGCAACGCCCGCTTGGGGCTCATCCTGGTGTTTATCTGCCTCAGTCTGTTTCTCGATCTGCGCCTGGCCTTCTGGGTCATGATGGGCATTCCCATTTCCTTCCTGGGGTCTTTCGTGCTCATGCAGCCCTTCGGTGCCTCGATCAATATGCTCTCCCTCTTTGCCTTCATCGTCGCTCTTGGCATCGTGGTCGACGACGCCATAATCGTGGGCGAAAACATTTTCGCCCACCGCGAAAGCGGCAAAGGTTTTTTGCGGGCAGCTATCGACGGGGCGCTGGAGGTGGGCACGCCGGTGGTATTTTCGATCATGACTTCGGTGGCTGCCTTTATGCCCTTGTTTTTCGTCGAGGGCATGATGGGGAAATTCATGTCGATCATTCCCGTCATCGTCATCTCCGTGCTACTGCTCTCGCTCATCGAAAGTCTGTTCATTCTACCGGCCCACCTCTCGCTCACAGGCGAGGGGCCGCTCAGTCGCGCCTTCAACTTCATTTTTCGCAGGCCTATCGAGCTGCACGGCCGCACCGCTGCCTGGTTCGACCGCAAGCTCAAAAGGTTTATCGAAGAGATCTACCAGCCCATTTTGCGAAAGGCGCTGGCCAACCCGCTACCCGCTACTGCCCTGGCGCTGGCTTTTACACTTTTTACCGCCGGCTGGATTGCCGGGGGGCACATAAAATTCGTCTTTATGCCCAAGATTGAATCGGACTGGCTCACAATTTCCCTGGCCATGCCGCAGGGTACTACGGCGCAGCAGACTGCCGAAGTGGTGTCGTATATTGAGGAGAAAGCGGTTGAATTGCGCCATCAGATCGATGCGCAAAATGATGCTGGCAGGCCTTCTGTTTTCCGCAATATGTTTACTTTTGTCGGTGACCAGCCCACCCGCAGGAGCATGGCATTTGGGGAGACTCCCGCCGTTGGCGATCAGGGGCATTTGGCCGAGATTACCATCGAATTGCTGCCCTCGGAAGAGCGCGACATCGCCAGTTCTACGCTGGAGGCCCGTCTGCGGCAGCTGGTCGGCGATATTCCCGGCCCCGAGTCGCTGGTTTTTACCTCGGCCCTCTTTTCGGCCGGAAATCAGATTGAGGTCGAACTGGCCGCGGATAATTTCGCGCAGCTTCTGCAGGCAGTAGAGCGCCTCAAGGAAGAGATTGCTGGCTATTGGGGCAGCGGCAATATCCAGGACAGTTTTCAGGAGGGCAAACTGGAGATGAAGCTGGGGCTCGAGCCTCGGGCCCACACCCTGGGGATCACCCTGGCCGACCTGGCCCGTCAGGTGCGGCAGGGATTCTACGGCGACCAGGCGCTGCGCTTTCAACGCGGTAGCGACGATGTCCGCGTCATGATCCGCTATCCCGAGGCCGAAAGGCGCACTCTGAGCGATGTGAAAAATATGCGCATTCGGACGCCCCGGGGCGCCGAGGTACCCTTTGCCGAGGTCGCGGAGGTGGAAATCAGTCACGGCTACGCCGCCATCCAGCGCGTCGATGGGCAGCGCGTCGTCACGGTGAGTGCCAGCATCGACGAAAAAGTGGCCAATGCCGATGAGATTAACGCCGATCTGGCGCAGCGCTTTTTGCCCGTCCTCATCCAGGACTACCCGGGCTTGCGTTATCGCTTCGGGGGCGAGCAGCGCGAGCGCGCCGATTCGCTGCGGAGTTTGAGACTCAACTTCATTATTGCCCTGGCTGCCATTTACGTGCTCCTGGCCATTCCCTTCCGCTCCTATACGCAGCCTTTCGTGATCATGGGGGCCATTCCCTTTGGGATCATCGGTGCGGTCTGGGGACACGCCATTATGGGCATCGATCTGGGCTTGTTGAGCATGTTTGGCATTGTCGCTCTCTCTGGTGTAGTGGTTAATGATTCCCTGGTATTACTCAATTTTTACAATCAGTTGCGCCGGGAAGGCATGGGGTGGGACGACGCCCTGGTGGAAGCAGGGCGGCAGCGTTTCCGGCCGATTTTTCTGACCTCGCTGACCACCTTCTTCGGGTTGTTGCCGATGATTCTGGAAAAGAGCGTCCAGGCCCAGTTTCTCATTCCCATGGCGGTAAGTCTGGGATTCGGGATCCTTTTTGCCACCGTCATCATTCTCATCGGGGTGCCGGTGGGGACCCGAATGTTCGAAGCGACGCTGGGATTTTTCGGCTCGCGTCCGAATATTGCGCCGCGGGAAGTGAATGGGGAAACTGCGGGCAGTTAGACTGCGAGCGCGCCTTCGCTTCGGCGCGCTGGCGCGGGAGGATAACTGCCGGCGGTTCTATCTACTTGACACGGTCTGTGTGCTTGCTCTATTTTATGCTCCACAAAAATATGTAACTTCGATTTTTAGCACGACTCAACAAGTAACGAGAGGGGGTGACCCTTGAAAGATTTCGAATATACTGCTCCCCAGACTCTGCGCGAAGCTGTGACTCTGCTGGCGGAAAAAGGCGAGGGGGCACGGATACTCGCCGGGGGAACGGATCTGATCGTACAGCTCAGGATAAAGCGTCTGCAACCAGAGCGCGTCGTAGACGTCAAGAATGTCCCAGAAGTCAATGAACTTTCCTATGGTCCCAGAAAGGGACTGACGATCGGTGCGGCGGTGCCCTGCCACCGGCTCTACGAGGATGCGGAAGTCGTCGAGCGCTATCCCGGGCTGATCGATGCCGCCTCCATCATCGGCGGTATTCAGATCCAGGGACGGGCTACTTTTGGCGGCAATGTCTGCAATTCCTCTCCCAGTGCGGATAGCACACCGGCTCTGATGGCCTATGGGGCGACCTGCGAGATCATCGGTCCCGGCGGCAGGCGCCAGGTAGCGTTGGAGGATTTCTGCACCGCTCCCGGCCAGAATGTGTTGCAACCCGGAGAATTGCTGGTTGCCCTGCAGGTGCCTCCGGTCAGGAAACACACGGGTGCACACTATTTGCGCTTTATTCCCCGCAACGAGATGGACATCGCCGTGGTCGGGGCTGGGGCATACGTGGAGTTGGCCAATCGCAAAAGGGAATTCAAGAGTGTTCGGATAGCGTTGGGCGCAGTGGCGCCGACGCCACTGCTCGCCCGGGAAGCCGGCGACTTGCTGGTGGGCCGCGAGGTGAGTGCCGAAGCCATCGATGCAGCGGCCGAAGCCGCCAGGGCCATTGCGCGGCCAATTTCTGATATGCGCGGCACGGCTGAGTTTCGCACCCATCTGGTGGGCGTGCTGACCAAGCGGGCCCTGAATGGGGCGGTGGAGCGCGCGCGCGGCAATTTCGTCGCCAATGCGGTTCAGGAAGCAGCCGGTTAAAACAAGAACTTAGCGGGTTTCGACGGCATTCGGGATCCTTTAAACGGAGCAAGTAGATCGATGAGCAAAGTTCACGTTCAGACCAAAATAAATGGAGAAGAGGTCGAGTTTCTCTGCGAGCCACGCCAGAGTCTGCTAGAAGTCTTGCGCGAAGAGCTCGGTTTTACCGGAACGAAGGAAGGTTGCAATGATGGCAATTGCGGTGCCTGCAGCACCACTCTAGATGGGGTGCTGGTAGACTCCTGTCTGGTATTGGCCGTAGAAGTTCAGGGCAAGGAGATTACCACGGTCGAAGGGTTGGCCACGTCCGCAGGTCTGCATCCATTGCAGCAGAAGTTCCTCGAGCACGCCAGTTTGCAGTGCGGTATTTGCACCCCCGGTTTTCTGGTAGCCGCCAAGTCACTGCTCGACCACAACCCCAATCCCACCGAACACGAGGTGCGTCACTGGCTCGCTGGCAATTTGTGTCGCTGCACCGGCTACGACAAAATTGTCCGGGCCGTACTGGACGCCGCCCAGGCCGGATAAAAGGAGGATATGCCCATGTCGTCCGCAAATGGAAATGGAAGTTACAAAGTCATCGGTACCCGTCCAATTCGGCACGACGGCACGGATAAGGTGACCGGGCGGGCTGTCTACGGTGGGGATACCCGGTTGCCGGGCATGCTTTATGGCCAGGTGCTGCGCAGTCCCCATGCCCACGCCCGCATCAAATCGATCGACACCAGCAAAGCCGAGGCTCTGGAGGGGGTGCGCGCAGTTATCACCTACAAAGATCTGCCTCTCACCAACCCCGATGATATAGTGGATCTCGGGGAGGGGCCGGAGAGGCTCAAGTACATGCGCGACAATGTCCTAGCTTCGGATAAGGCTCTCTACAGGGGACACGCAGTTGCCGCCGTAGCGGCCACCAGCCCACATATTGCGGATGACGCCTTGAGCTTGATCGAGGTGGAATACGAGGTTTTGGATTCGGTGGTCAATATCCAGGATGCCATGAAGGATGGTTCCCCGCTGGTACACGAAGATATGACGACCGAAGAAATGGGCGAGGACTCCGGCAAGTCGAGCAATATCGCCAGCCACGTTCGCTACGATCTCGGAGATCCCGACAGGGCTTTTGCAGAAGCGGCCGTCGTGGTCGAGCGCGAGGTCGACACGGCAACTGTGCATCAGGGATATATCGAGCCGCACAACGCCACGGCGATGTGGAATCCAGACGGTCGGTTGAGCGTCTGGACCAGTACCCAGGGGGCTTTTACAACGCAGAAGCAACTAGGAGCTGTACTGGACTGTCCGGTTGCCAAAATCAAGGTGGTGCCCCAGGAAATCGGCGGTGGTTTCGGCGGGAAAATACCCGTTTACCTGGAGCCGCCGGCGGCATTGCTATCCCGCAAGACCGGCCATCCGGTGAAGTTGATCATGACCCGGGCGGATGTATTCGAGGGCACGGGGCCAACCCCGGGATCCTATGTGCGGGTCAAGATGGGGGCCGATTCCAGTGGCCGCCTGGTAGCGGCTGAGGGGTTTCTCGCTTTCGAAGCCGGAGCCTATCCCGGTGGGCTGATGGCCTGCGGCGTCATGTGTGTTTTTGGTTGCTATGATATTCCCAACGGCACCATAGACGGCTACAATGTGGTAGTTAATAAACCGCGGAGTTTTGCCTACAGGGCGCCCTGTTCAACCCAGGTGGCTTTTGCCACCGAGACGGTAATGGACGAGATTGCCGCGCAATTGGAAATGGATCCGCTGGAGTTGCGTTTGAAGAATACGGCCAAAGAGGGCACCCGACGAATTGATGGAGTCGTGTATCCGCGCATTGGCTGCGAGGAAACGCTTGCCGAAATCAAGAAAAGCGAGCACTACAATGCGCCTCTTGCGGGCCCCCATCAGGGCCGTGGTATTGCCGTGGGGTACTGGTTCAATGTGGGCCTCAAGTCCAGTGTCACAGCTAGCGTCAATGATGACGGCACCGTGAATCTGGTGGAGGGGTCGACCGATATCGGGGGTACTCGCACTTCGATTGCCATGCAGTTTGCCGAGGTTCTGGGGTTGAAGGCCGAGGATATCAATCCCTCCGTGGGAGATACTAGTGCAATTGGCTATACCGATGTGACCGGTGGTAGCCGCACGACCTATGCCACAGGTTGGGCCGCGTTTGAAGCCGCCAATGATGTCAAAGCGCAGATGATCGAGCGCGCTGCTCTGCTCTGGGAAGTCGCCATTGACGAGATTGAGTTCGAGGATGGGGTCTTCCGGCACAAAAGTGACGCGGAAAAGCATCTGCACTTCAAGGAACTGGCCGGCCAGCTGGGCGGCACCGGCGGCCCGGTTGTGGGGCGTGCGACGGTGGACCCGGATACCGGCGTTGGCGGTTCTTTTGCCGCCAATATCGTCGATGTGGAAGTAGATCCCGAAACTGGTAAGACCAGCATTCTCCGCTTCACCGCCATACAGGATGCGGGCAAGGCCATCCACCCCAGCTACGTCGAGGGCCAGATGCAAGGCGGTTCTGTGCAGGGCATTGGCTGGGCTTTGAACGAAGAGTATTTCTATAGCGAGGAAGGCGTCATGGCCAACCCGACCCTGCTCGACTACCGCATCCCCACCGCGCTGGATCTGCCGATGATTGAAACGATAATTGTGGAGGTGCCCAATCCGGGGCATCCCTTCGGGGTGCGTGGAGTGGGAGAGGCGAATATAGCGCCACCTCCAGCTGCCGTCGGCAATGCCATCAACAAAGCCACGGGGGTTCAGCTGCTGGAATTGCCCATGCGGCCGGATCGGATTGTCAGCGCCTTGCAGCAAAAGAAGGCGGCCCAACCACTGGCTGCAGGATAGTTCCTATGCCGACGGTGTGGATTCCCTCCCTGATGCAGAGGCTGACCGGAGGGCAGGCCCAGGTCGAGGTGGAGGGTGCAACGGTCCGCGAGATCGTTGCAAACCTCGAGACGGCCTTTCCTGGTTTCAAGGAGCGGATCTGCGAGAACGATCGCATTCGCTCCAGCCTTTCCGTGGCCATAGATGGAGAAATTTCCAACGAGGGCATGCGCCGGAAAGTGGGGGCCCACAGCGAGGTACACTTCTTGCCGGCACTGGCTGGAGGTTGAGTAGAAGAAAGATGTTTTTTGAGGGTCTAGCCGGTATCTTTGGCTAGACCCTCTTTTTTTGTGCCGTTTTAGCAGTGGAACAGATGCGCCTCGGGCCCGCCAAGCGGCTGTGGGAGCCCTCTTTTTCAAATTAGGTGCAGATTTTGCACTTTTTGTATATTGTCCCCCCCCTCCCCTTTCTATATACATTTTTATAAAAACTTTTAAGTTGTTATTTATATTTGTCTTATGGCTATAAGTTTGAATTTTGGCATAAAAATTGCTTATATAGAGATAGAACGGGTTCTTCCCAATGAATTGTCCAATCCTGCTTTCCGAAGTCCGTTGAGGATTTAACCCTTTGTAAATTAAGCAGATTCGGTTAGTAAGCTGGCAAGGTGAAGCAAGGGAATTTGCAGGAAGCTGTTGCAGTGTGTGCA
>CAXFTV010000107.1:0-8947 GCA_964005845.1 uncultured bacterium | reverse complement strand
CCACACTGGACGTTTCATGGCCCTCCCAATCTACTTCTCTTGCTATTAACAAATTTTTTTTTGTGTGTAGACAATCTTTTTTTATATTGTGACTTACGCGCTACTGCTTTAGAAGCCCCCACAGCGCGTTTTGGGGTATTCTCTTAATCGCTGGAGCGGACCATTGCAAAAGATACTGCGTCGCATGGAATCCCGTATCCCGCTGGCCGTACTAGGAATCGCACTGCTAATTCGATCCAGTATGGCCTGGGACGGAGAAAGCGGCACGGAAGACCTGTTTTTCATGGAAATTCCCCATATTATGGCAGCGGCAAAGATAGATCAGGACGTGCGGGAAAGTCCCAGCGCCGTCCAGGTCATCACCCGGGAGCAAATCGCCAATTCTCAGGCGTCGACCTTTGCCGACCTCATCGCCAAAATTCCAGGTCTCGACAATGTATTTATAAATGAATACCAGCGGCTGATCGGAATACGGGGCCTGCAAGGATACAATTCCAGCAAAACCTTGTTTTTGATCGATGGCAGTCCAAGCGACCTGGATTGGATGGGCACGACGCAGTGGAACAGTATACCCATCCCGCTGGTAGCGATCGAAAACGTGGAAATTGTCAAGAGCCCCGGAACCCTTTACGGCGCGAATGCCCTGGCTGGAGTAATCAATATCGTGACCCGGCAACCCCAGGAAAGATGGCTTGTCGAAGGAAAGGGCCTCTACGGCAACGGGGCAACGCATAGCGAGCAAGTCTACCTGGGCCTGAACACGGGTCAAACAAAAGCCAGTTTCAGCGGCAGCCAGATTGCTTCCAATATCTTCTCGCCCAAATCTACTCTCGCTGAGAATCAGAACGCATCTCTCTTCGGCAATTTGATGTTTTCACGGGAGTGGTCCACAAACCAAAGGAGCCGCTTGCGCTTCGGGTTCAGTCAGTCAAAACAGGTTCCGCAATTAGTTAATCCCGGCGCCATTTTAATGCTTGGAGAGAGCAAATCCTGGATTTTAGATGGCGAGCACGAAATTAATTTTGCGGACCAGGACCCACTGAAATTCAGTTTTACTTATAGACATTACGACGTGGAAAATCCCGCCCATCTCGGAATGGCGGAAGCCTCCGCGAACTCTGGGACTTTTGTGGGAAACCTGGAAAAAAACCTGACCCTTCTGCAGGATCGGAACCGCCTTCTGATCGGCGTAGAAATGACCCATAAAACTTCCGCGAGTTCCGAGAATGACCCGGTAGATGCGCCTGTGAGCCAAAGGAGTCCGGGCCGCAGTCAAAAACTTCTGAGCATGGATGTAAATGCTCGCGGATGGGCAATGTACCTGCAGGATATCCATTCTTTGAGAGAAAACCTGAAACTATATATCGGAAGCCGGTACGACTGGCACTGGTGCAACTACAGGGTATTTTCACCCTATGCAAGCCTCGTCTGGCGACCGGATGTCGACACCTATTGGCGCTTCAACAGCCACTGGGCCTCCCGGTTTCCAAACCTGTACGAATTATTCGGCACCTTCTCCTTTGCCAGAACGACGGAATCCGACGAAACCCGAAAAGTGACCCTTAGCGGGGGGGGGCGAAGCCCTGAAGACGGAACACGTGAGAGCACTTGAACTGGGATACGGCAGTCGCTATGCCGGACGTCTCACAGTAGATCTCAATTTGTTCCGCTATTGGATCCGCCGGCCCATTGCTCTAACGGTAAATTTCAGAGAAATATTCACCGAGGAAGGAATCACCCACTCTCTGATCGATGGCATCTATGAAAATCAGCAGAATATCACCACCCAGGGCGGCGAAGCGGAACTTTCCTTCGTCTTGTACAATTGGCTGCAGCTGCGAGCAGATATGGCCTATCACGCACTTGGCGAATCTCAGAGTCTGATGGCGCACCGAGCGACGCCGCGCTTGATTGCGCATGCCGGTCCGGAACTGCGCTGGGGTTTCGGCACGCGCATGAAACTGGAGTGGGAACACCGCGGTGTGTCGGAGTGGAAAGTATTTGCGGACGGAGATCAGCGCAACCGCCTGGAGGGTGTGGATCTGGTGAATTTTTCTCTCGAGAGTTCATGGAATACGTTCCTCTTCGGCGTCCGCGTCGACAACGTATTGGATAAAAAGCATTTCATGTTCCCGCAAGGGCTGGGCTCTGAGATCGGGCGCCGGCTCCTGTTCACCGCACAGAATGCGTTTTAATCTCTACGAGCCCGATTCTCTGGCTGCCCAAGTCCCCCGGGCGCCCTCTGCAAGAGCGGCGCATGAAAAATCTTTTGCGCCCCCTTCGACCCGATGCTCGATGACCTTCCTTAGAAGCCGTCTCAACCCCGACAGATAATGCCCTATTCCCCGGCCGGAACCCATCGCGTTGCGAAGAGGTCAAAGGGCTCTGCAATTAACTAAAAGCCGTTGCATCTCCGACCCATTGCTTTGGAGTTCGGATGGACCGTTCTTAAATTAATTGGCGCCGGTCTATCCCCGGCCTACCAAATCTAATCTTTCCGGAGTGCCGCTGGCCTTGCTCTTATGCAGGTCCGCCGAGTTCGCTCCGATGCTCCGGTTGATTAGGGCCTGGTTCGAGAACCCGCGATATTTGCATTTTCGCTCACGGTCAACAACGTGCTAGTGGCCGCAGGGAGCTTTGCCCAGTTGGAGTCCGGCGCACCCCTAAGCCCGGGAATTTCTACCCTGGCCCACATCCGCACAACCAATAATTAGAAAGAGTGCCGATTTTGAAAATCAAGGAGATTCGCGCCCTGAATGTCGACCTGACGCCGCGTCAAACTACCCGGCCCCGTGCGCCCGTGGTGCAAAAGGGCAACTTCGTCAGCCCTATGGACCGCTATCCCGATATCGAACACAGCCACAGGAACCCGGCCTGGGGAGGCCGGGTGGCCTGTATCGCCGTCGCCGAGGACGGCACCTGGGGTCTTGGTCTGACCGGTTACGGCGACCCCATCTGCGCTCTCATCAACGACCACTTCGCCGGCCTGCTGGCCGGACAAAACTGCATGGCCACCGAAAAGTGCTGGGATCTGATGCGCCGCGCCTCTTCGCCCTACAATACCGCGGGGCTGCCAAGTTATGCCATCAGCGCCGTCGACAATGCGCTGTGGGATTTGAAGGGGAAAATTCTCCAGCGGCCGGTGTACGAACTCCTGGGGGGACCGCAAAAAGACAAAATCTTCTGCTACGCCAGCAATACCAACCTGGAATACGGCACCGACGAAAGCGTCGACTGGTTCCTCGAGCTGGGCTTCAAAGCCATCAAGCTATTCTCCCGTTTCGGTGGCGACGCCGGCATAGAGGGCATTCGCAAGACAGAAGAGCTGGTCGCCCGCACCCGCGAGCAGGTCGGCGACGACGTCGAACTCATGCTCGATGCCTGGATGTCGCTCAACGTCGAATACACCGTCCGTCTCGTCGAGGCATTGCGCCCCTACCGGCTCAAATGGCTGGAAGACTACGTTCTGCCCGAAGATATGGACAGTTATTTCACCATCCGCCAGCGGGTGCCGGACCAGATTCTGGCCAGCGGCGAACACTGGTACACCATTCACCCCTTTGCCCTGGCGGCCCGCAACGGGCTGGTCGACATTTTACAACCCGACGTCGGGTGGGTCGGCGGCATAACCGCTGCGGTGCGCATCTGCCATATTGCCGAAGCCCACGGGCTCACGGTCATCAGCCACGGGGGCATGAACTATCCCTACGGCCAGCACCTGTCCTACGCCATGCCCGCAATTCAGTGGGGCGAGCGCTCGGAGGGCGTCTCGCCCCCGGGCGTACCCCTCGAAGAATGCGTCGTCCTGCCCGGAACACCGGTCATCAAAGACGGCTACCTCACGCCCAGCGACGCCCCTGGCTTTGGCCTCGAAGTCACCCTCGATTGGCTGCAAAGCAAAGAGATCTGAATTGACCCAAGGGCCGGCCGGGGGTGAAAATGGTGAAATTTTTATACTTTTTAGCACTACGACGCTATTTTTTTGCGGCAATAGTGTGGCTTGCATGCGTTCTCGCAGCCGCTTCAGGACGGGATGTCGCGCGGACATTTGCATGCAGCGCATAGCCGGACACGAGCGATAGGCCGCACGTGGACCACGCGCCGAAAGATGGGCGAAACAGCGCAACTTAAACACATCTACCGATATTTTTTTTAGCGTTGCCGCGCTAGGCCTTTGCGGCAAAACCGACGCGATCCAGAATCCTTCACGCATCACCTGACTACCCAGCGCCCACAACTGCAGCGGGAAGATTCGCACAGTTGCCGCCCCACGAACTCCCCCCCACTCAGAAGTTGCTTCAAGGGCCCAGTTCGCCCATCTTTTTTGGACCGCATGTGCACGACCATGGACAAAGTGCCCGAGAAAAGTATATTCTCTAAAAAACATGCCAGGCGGGACCAATAAGACATGCCGGGCAAGTCGATGCAGCAAATACCGCTTAGGGCCGACCGGGCAACCTGTAAGGCCTAAGAAAGCATCGCCGAAAGCATCTCACAGCTAAAGAAACGTCCAACTAGCTCTATTCGCTCAGCGGAATTATGAAAGCACTACTGGTAGAAGATTCGCCGGGCATGCGCAAAATCATCAGCATCATGCTGAAAGGCATGGGCTACGATCAGGTCATCGAAGCCAAACACGGCGGCGAGGCCTTGGACTACCTGCGCTCCACCGAGGTGGACTTATTGCTCACCGATTGGAATATGCCGGTATTGAGCGGCTTAGACCTGATCAGAAAGGTGCGCGAAGAGAACTCATACGACGACCTCCCCGTTCTCATGTGCACCTCCCGCGCAGAGAAACAGGACGTGATCGATGCCCTTAGTTCGGGGGCGGACTCCTACATCACCAAACCCTTTACCCTGCCACAGCTGCAGGCCAAAGTTCGATCCATTATAGGCAAACGCCAGCAGCAGCAAATCGCCCAGATATTACAGGGCTGCACCCAACCGACCCGGGATAACGACCGCCTGCTGGTGCTCTTTGGCGAAGCGTTCATTAAGGGCGAGCAATTAGTCCAAGCGGAAAGAAAAGAGATCGCGCGCTATCTCACCCGGGCCGTCTCTACTCTGAAATCCATAGATGCCAAATCCCCGGATCTAAAAATTGGCTACCTAATCGAAAACAGCACCAGCGCAATCACCAAGCACCTGAAGTTTTCGGGGAAATGGATAAAACTGCTGCTGCTCTCGCCGCAACTGCCCGGCGATGGCATCACCCTTGCACGTCTGCTGAACATCAACAAATCCTCTGATTTTGCCGTTTTTATCATCTGTGAGACGCTAGCTGAAATCCCTACCCAGGCCCGCTACGTTCTGGATCGCATGGGCATTTCCGTCCTCGAACGCCATCGCCTGGACAGAGAGGGCCTGAAACAACTATTTCACGAGTTCATCCTGTCTCGCTCACCTGCAGAAAAGAACGCCGAATTGGCCTCTCCCACAGAGATCCGCGACCGCCTTGAACAAGACATCAAGAACATGTTCTCCCTGCCGGTGCTACCTCAGGTATACCACCAGATCGTAACTCTTAATCGCAACCCACGCAGCGAAATCCGGGACTGGATAAGTGCCATCGATGTGGATCCGCTGAGCAGGGCCCAGGTCCTCCGCCGGGCGCGCTCGCCCATCTACGGCTTCCAGGAAGAGATCAACGATACCAGTAAAGCCGTCATCCTCCTGGGCAAAAACACGGTCAAGGAAATCATCGTTATGGAAGCGGTGAAAAGATCCTTTGAAGATCTTGACCAGGGTGATTTCAGCGTCGAAGAATACTGGCGCCACAGCGTTGCGGTGGCGCTGTTAGCCCGCATTCTGAGTTTCCCGCTAGTGGAAGCGAAGTGGACGTCCGAACAGCGCAGGGCCTTCAAAGAGTTCAACCTGCCCCCCAAAGCGCTGGAGACCCTGAAAGACCTGAACCTGCACGAGCGCTTGTCCCTCACCCCCGAACAGGATCCCTTTATTGGTGGCATGATGCACGACATTGGCAAGGCCGCTCTGAGCCATGGCTATCCGGGACTCTTTTCACAGCTGCTCGAAGAGCTGCATACGCAGGCCTGGAAGGTCCCCATGAATTTTGCGGAAGAGGTAGTTGCCGGAGGAGCCAACCACATGGTGGTCGGACGCATACTGGGACAAAGCTGGCAGTTCGAAGAAGACCTTTGCCGCTTGCTCGAAGAGCACCACAACCCCGCTTCCGACGATAATTTTAGCTGCCTCATTGCCCTGGCCGACTTTTTGGCCAACGGCATATTACCCTTTCCCCAGCAGGCCGCCTATCCCATGGTCGATCTACTGCGGGATGATTACGCCGCCGCAACAGATCGGGAAGATGCCCTCGAAGCGGTGCAAAAATTTATCCCCGCAAACCTTCTGCAACAACTCAAACTAGAAATTACCGACCTGATCGCGACCGGCAGAATGCTAACGCCCACAGTGCGCCAGCTCGTAGAAAATATCCAGGAGAGTATTTAATCGCCCATGTCGGTGGCATCCCTACGACTCGCGCTGGTGCACCGGGGAGGCAGCCAGGCCATCCCGCCTTAAAATCTTGCCGCTGCCAGGGTCAACCTGGCCAAATTCGAGCGCGCCGGTGGGACAGGATTCGACGCAGGCGCTACAGCGCACGCACTCCGGATCCGCCATGGGCAGTCCCTTGTTGGCAAAGTTCATGATGTCGATGCCCTGGTGGCAGACCGAAGTACACACATTGCAGGAGATGCACTTCTTTTTTTCGGCCAGAATCCGAAAACGGCTAAAGCGGGCGTAGATGTGCATGAGCGCCGCCAGAGGACAGGCAAAACGGCACCAAACGCGGCCGCTGAACCAGAAATAGGCCCCATAGCCGACGATGCCGGCCAGCAGGAGATCCACGACCCACTTGTAATTGAGCTGTACCCCAAAGGGTTTCCAACTGTAGAGCAGGCCTTCGTACAGATCGCGCAGTAGCCCACCCAGGGCCGTTTCGGGCCACCCCCAGCTCAAGACCCGTGCAACCAGCAAAAGCACACACAGCCCAAGGATGAACTGACCCACCATATTGACTTTGTTCCAGGCAGCCCCATGCGGCATTTTGTGACGCTGCTGATCGCCCAGTGTTTCGGCCAGGGCCCCGCAGGAACAGATCCAGCCGCAATAGGCGCCCTTACCCCAGAAGTAGATAATTATGGGAACGATTGCGAAAGTCTGCACCAGGCTGATCCCCAGCCACCACCACAAGGGCTGGTAGGTAAATACATTCCACACAAAAAGTGGCCACGCCAGGATAAAACCAAAGGCGCGCCAATACTCGCGCCCATGGCCGTAATCCACCTGGGGGAAAAGTGCATCCGCAAAACCCCGAGCCCAACCCGCATCGAAAAAACCATTGTATCCCAGATAGGGCAACACCAGATAGGGCAACAAAAAAAGGGGCACAATCTGCACCAGCGCCAGGCTCAGGGTCTGCACCCTGATATATGGGGTGCGGCGGCGGCGGACGCGGCGGTAACCAAAGACGGCCACCAGCAGCGAATAGATGAGACTGTAATAGAATCCCGGCTGACCGAGGTTGAGCATAAGGGTCCCCAGAAAAGTGGCCGGATCGGCACTCTGGGCCGCGGCACCTCCGAGCAGGGTGCCGATATTGTAGGGAAACCACTGATTCTGCTGGAAGACCTGGGTGAGCTGACCTCCAGCCTTCCAGTTGTACACAAAGGCGCAAATAGCCGTGAATAACGCCAGCCCAAACCATTGCCTGCCCTTGAATTCCCCTTTAATTGCAACCCCGCTGCGACGAAAAAAATCCAGCGGCGCCGCGCGCCCGATCATGCTGAAAACCGCATCATTGGCCAGACTGACTTCCTCGCCCTCAGCGCTTTTGAGCACCACTTCTTCAGTGCCGATACGGCGAATGCTACTGCCCAGCATCAGGCGAATGCTGCCGGCCTGGCGGCCGCTTTCCAGGAAGTGGCCGCCGGAAGTAGTGACGCGCTCGGATATAGGGCTTGAAATAGCTACATCGGCCATGGGATCCGCAATCAGTTTTTCGAGCTTTTCGAGATTTTCCGGCTTGGGGCGGGCAAATTCGGATTTGCGATAGGACAGGGTGACCTGCCCCCCGGCCAGAGCAATGGCGATAGCCGTTTCCAGGGCGCTATCGCCGCCGCCTACCACCAGTGCGTTTTTATCGGCGTAGTCCTGCGGATCATGGAGGCGATTGTAGACCTTGTCCAGGTCTTCGCCGGGAACACCCAGCTTGCGAAAATTGCCCGAGCGGCCAATGGCTGCGACCACCCGTCGGGTGCGTATATTTTCGCCCCCTGCTACAACGAGTTCGAACAACTCATCCCGTCTTTCGACCTGTTCGACCCGGACCAGGCGGGGCTCGATGCCCTGCTCGAGCGTCTGGCTCTTCAACTCCTCCACCAGGGCTTCTTTGACTTCGGTGCTAAACTGCAAAGCGCCCGCGGGCACCATCGCGCTCGGATAGGTGTATATGGGTTTCCCCCTGGGAAAATTGACCACCGTGGAAAAGGGCTCGGTGGCTTCGAGGATATCGAAAGAGAGGCCGGCCTTGCGCGCCGCCAGGGCCGCAGCCATACCCGACACCCCGGCACCGATAATGGCCACATCGAGAATAGCCCCATCGCCACCCTGCTGGCGCAAATTTTGAAAATCGCCATCGGCCACCATGTGCTGCACCGCCCGGGTTCCCGAATCCGCGGCAAACTTTAGCAGGGGGATGCCAGTCAAATCACCAACGATATAGAAACCGGGAATATTGCTGCAGCCCCTCTCGTCGATCTGGGGCAATTTCTCCACCCCCCCGGCCGGCCAGCGGGAGTGGAGCCAATGGGTATAGCGCGAAAGAAGTTCCAGCATAAATTTACCTCGTGGAGAGCAGCGGAGCCATCGACAGGAAAATAACAAATAAGCGCCCAGTTCAAAAACCGGGCGCTTGCGGCGCACT
>CAXFTV010000106.1:0-3570 GCA_964005845.1 uncultured bacterium | reverse complement strand
GTCGGCGATACCGGTATCTTTCTCAACAATATGGGCGCCTGGTTCGATCTCGAAGAGGGCAGTCCCAATCGCATCGGGCCGGGCAAGCGCGTCGATTTCGTCGTGGCGCCGACCCAGACTTTCCGCAATGGCAAGTTCGTGCTCAGCATGGGCACGCCGGGCAGCTGGGGCATTTTGCAGACCACGCCGCAGATGCTGCTGAACGTGCTGGAATTCGGCATGAATGTCCAGCAGGCCATAGACGCGCCGCGCTTCAGATATTTCAGCGGCACCCACGTTGCCATGGAAGAGCGCTTTCCGGTCGAGGTCCGCAGCGCCCTGGCCGGGTTTGGACACCAGGTGGAACTGCTAAATGCGTGGAACCCCACGGTCGGGGGCGCACAGGCCATCGCGGTCGATGCGGAGCACGGCGTGTTCCAGGGCGGCGCCGATCCCAGACGAGACGGGTACGCCTTTGGGCTCTAAATAGCAGCGCCTGCCGGGGCGCGGAGTTGCACGGCCATCGGGCAGGGTGGGGAAGGGGGTCTTCTCGCTCCAGGTGTGGCCGCCGTCCTGGCTGCGGCAGGTGAAGCCGGGATCATCGCTGGGAATGAGCAAAAGCCGCTGAGCGCCCAGGTTGATCGGTTCGGGCCGCTCCGGGCCCCGATGAAATGGGCGGGGTTGGCTCCAGCTCTGGCCCTCGGCGTCCTTTATTGCCGCCGCTCAGTCCAGCTTGTCGGCGATTTCCAGCAGCGCTTTCATGTAGCCGACCGCATGGGCGCGGCCCTGCCGACTCCAGGCGGAGTCGCCGTCTACCTTCGGCACGTGGTCGGGAATCATAAAGCCGTCGAAGCCCACTTCCTTGAGCACCCTGATCACCTCCAGGGTATCGACATTGCCGTCGCCGATATAGCACTCGTTGAAGCAGCTCACAGGACCCTGGACGTCGCGGAAGTGGATGTAGAAAATCTTCGCCTGGGCGCCGAAATGGCGCAGGGCGCGGATCACATTTTCGTGGCCGCCCATCTCCGACCAGCACCCCATGCAAAAATCGAGGCCGTGGTAGGGACTGTCGAATGCGTCCATGGCGCGCTTGAAATTCTCGAAGCTGCGCATGATGCGGGCGACGCCGCCGAGGGATTCGACGGGCGGGTCGTCGGGATGCAGAGCCAGCTTTACGCCGGCCTCTTCGGCCACGGGCAGGATGCGCTCCATATAGTACTCGTAGTTTTCCCAGATTTCCTCGTCTGTAAAAACGCGGCCCCGCTCGTGGGGGTCGTTTGCGTGGGCCGCCAGTTCAAAGCGCGTGCCCCGGGCCCCGCTCGCCAGCACGGCGTCGTTTTTTTCGCGCGCCACGCCCGTCGAGGCCCAGTGATAGCCGAAAATCGGGATGCCGGCTTTGCCGAGGTTGCGGATGGTCCGCTGCATATTGGCCAGTTGCTCGTCGCGTCCGGGCAAGCCCAGCATGCACCTGTCGTAATATGAAATCGGCACATTCTCGATCGCCGCCAGACGCAGACCGGCGGCCGCTCCGCGAGCGCGCAATGACTGCAGATCTTCATAGTGGAGATAGCCGTCGTCGGATAATGGACAGTGGTAGAAGTTCATCTGGAAGTCGTCGACGCCTATCTGCTTGATGAAAGCGAGTTTGTCGTCACTCAGCTCGTTGAACTGTCCCAGGCCTATTCTCATGGTGGATTTCTTCCTTTTGTATTATCCAGGTTGGCGTTGTGGTTTTGCGTCCTCCAGAGGATTTATATAGAGTCATTGCGGCGCTGGGGTCAAGTAGTCCGGAGTGCCGCTGCGGCTGCGGTAGCGCGAATCTTTGCATATATTCCTGGCTCTCCGGACTGGACCAGGCGGCGCCATTGCAAACCCGGGAAAGGGCGCATCCGAATAGGGTCTCGCAGAACAATTTTTGCCGCGCGCTCAGGCGTCTCGGCCACCGGGAAGATCTGCAGCGGATGGCGCAGCAGCCAGAGGATTACGAGTTGTATCCGCTCAAGCGCCTCTACGACTGGAACCCCGAACTCCGCTAGGGCTGAAGCGGAAGTGCAGGGCGCCGGCAATAGTGCATTCCAGTAAAACATCAAGGAGAGATCTTCAATTATGCAAATCACCCAGCTCGAAATTCTTCCGGCGGCCTTTCAGGGACGCGTCTATGTATATGTCAAATTGCATACCGATGAGGGGATCGTCGGCATTGGCGAGGCCGCCTGCTCCGGGAAAGAGAGTGCCCTGATCGGCGCCCTGCGCGATATGGAGCACTGTTTGATCGGCGAAGATCCCTTTCAGATCGAGCGGCTTTGGCAGCTAATCTATCGGACGGCTTTCTGGCGCGGCGGGCCCGTGCTCAGCGGTGCTCTTTCGGGCATCGAGCACGCCCTGTGGGACATCAAGGGCAAGGCCCTGAACGCACCCGTGTACGAACTGCTGGGCGGGAGCTACCGGCACCAGGTGAAGGCCTATTGCTGGATTGGGGGCGCCGAGCCCGAGACCTGGGCGCGCGCTGCCGTCGAGCGCATCGAGGCCGGGTGGGGGGGGCTCAAATTCACCCCTTTTGATCCGACCGGGCCGGCTTTCTCTCTGGCCCACGGGAAAAGGGTCGAGGCCATAGTAAAGGCGGTGCGGGAAGCGGTTGGCGATGAGGTGCCGATCGCCATCGACGGACACGGCCGTCTGAATCCGGTCAACGCCATGGAAATGGCCAAGCGCATCGAGCCCTACGGCATTCTCTTTTTTGAAGAGCCGGTGCTGCCGGAGTCGGTCGACGCGCTGGCGGAATTGCGCCGCACCGCCGGGGTACCCATCGCCCCCGGCGAGCGCCTCTTTACCCGCTATCCCTTCCGCGAATGTCTCGTCAAGGGGGCCGTCGATGTCGTCCAGCCGGATATTTGCACCTGCGGTGGTATCATGGAAGCGTTTAAGATCGCGGCGCTGGCGGATGCGTTTTTTGCGACCATCGCACCGCACAATCCGCTGAGCCCTCTGTCGACGGTGATTTGCCTGCACCTGGACACGGTGGTGCCGAATTTTCTGATCCAGGAGGTCCCGGACGGAAACAATCCGGCGCGCAAGCTGCTCATCGATGGATTCGAGGAAAAGCCGGAGAAGGGGTACCTGAAGGTGCCGCGGGGTCCGGGCTGGGGGGTCTCGCTGAACGAAGAGTACATCCGCACGCTCGAGGAGCGGCCTTCCTACCAGAAACCGGACTCCTTCGATGTGGACGGTTCGATTCTCGATATCTAGGGCGTTGCTGGTGCGGCCGGCTCTGCTGGAGCGTAGAAATTCCTCGTCTGGACATGCGCCGGCGCGTTTGAGGCGGTGGTTGAAAACCCATGGGGTCATGGATGGCGTCGGGCCCCGGCGCTCGCATACTTGGGGCATTGCAAAATTTACAGAGCTTGTAAAAGGGCTTTGGGTCTAGGTGCCAAGTGTAGGGCGAGAAGAAACGGTTCCTTGACCATACAACTGCAAAGGAAGAGATTAGATTGTGCTGCATCCATCGCGCCTTTGATTCGGGAGAACGATACTATGCGACTCGCCTTTTACACCTATAGCTACACCGACCGGCTCGACATGCCGATCGAG
>CAXFTV010000105.1:0-2388 GCA_964005845.1 uncultured bacterium | reverse complement strand
GCCCATAGCCGGAATGTACTCGGGGAAGGCGGCGGATTTTTCCGACACCGGTTCGGGGCGCAGGCCGTGCACGCGGGGTAGTTTGGCTTTTTGGGCGGATGTCAGTACCTGGCTCCAGTGTGTCATGATCGGGCGGTGACTGCCGGGAAGGATGCGCATGGCGCCGCGGTTCGCGGGCACGTCGTTGAGCCAGAACCACAGTTCGGCCCGCATGCGCCGAGGGGTGGCCTCGAAGTCCTCCAGAGTTGCCTGGATATCCGCGTGGCAGCCGCCCGCCCACTGGTCCTGGGGAGCTGGGTGTGGCGAGGGGCTGGGAGCGCGTTCGTGCGGTGCCAGCCCCCACCATAAGTGCACTGCGTCGGCACGCAGCACCTTTTTGGCCACCTCTTCGAAGTACGGATGCTGGATCACGTCGACGTAATCGGGATCCTCGTAAGGCTTAATAGACCTGTCGGCCTGCAGGCGGTCCCAGGCGGCTTCGGCGCGGTCCAGCTGCGCGGGGGTGAAGGGCGTGTCGATGGTTACGGCGCCCTGTTCCTCGTACTGTTCCAGTTGTGCGTCTGTGAACATTGTTGCTATCCTTGGCTAAGGTTTGCAAAAAGAGAATTTGCGGCTGGGTGTCGACTGGGGAGCTCGTTGTTTATATTCCTAAGATAATTCATAATAAAATATAAGTTTATTCGCTAGAGTGCACCTGGCAAAAATAAAGTAGGGGGAAAAGTTATGCTAAGCGCGGCACAATATCAATATTTTCAGACTTTCGGCTTTATAATCCTGCGTCAATTTTTCTCCTCCGACGAAGTCGCCACTATCAGAGACGAGTTTGAAAAGGGACTCGACGCGGCCTGCCCCGATGAGCCCTTCGATGGCAGCCAGCGGCAAGGAGCCATACTAACCGGTCCGGAGACCCCCTTCTTTGCGACCCTGCCGGAAGAGCCGCGCCTATGCGAAATAGCTGAGCAGCTATACGGTGAGGACTGCTTCCCGATAACCAGCGATGCCAATCGCTACGTCGGCGAGTCCAAGTGGCATCCGGATCACAATATCGACGTCGAAAAGGATTGTTACGGTATCAAGTTCGCCCATTATCTCGATCCGGTCGCTGGCGAGTCGGGGGCGCTAAGGGTCGTGCCGGGGTCGCACCGAAATCCGTTTTATACCCACATGAAGGAAAGTTTCAAGGCCGCCGCAGTAGGGGTCCGGGAGGTGCCCTGTTTTGTCTGCGAGTCGGATCCAGGGGATCTGATCGGCTTTGATGTGCGCTTGTGGCACGCCAGCTGGGGGGGCGCGGTCGGCCGCCGCATGTGCACGGTGGTTTATTACAAGAGTCCGCACACCCCGGAGGAGGAGAAGGGCATGCGCTGGCGAGCGGATCAATGTGCCAACGCCTTTGCACCGCGGCCCTTCGTGAATTCCCATTGGGCGAAAAATTCCGCGGGCAGTGCCAAGCGCCGACGCTGGCTGCAGCAACTGGAACGCTGGGGTTTCATGGCCGCCCCGCGGCCGTGAAAGCCGCGGCGGATTTGAGCTAGTCTGGACGCTGCTTCAGTAAGGGTTTCTAATACCGCGGCAAGGGGACGAGCAAATCGGCCTTTTTCAGGAGCGTCTAAAGGGACCTTAAGTCGCGGTTTTCGATTGACAGCCAGAGGCTCCGCTCTTACTGTATCTTGAAGCGAGACGAGGGTACCCACCTATGAAGATCAAAAACGTGCAGGCCTTTGAGATCGATTTTTCCCGCGTCAAAAAGAAGATCCAAGCACCCTATGTGCGCCAGGGACTGGAGCCGGCCGGTCCGATGGCGCCCTATGCCGATGCCAAAGGCCAGCGATCCCGGGTCGGGGCGCGATGGAAAAACGTCGCCTGCATCGTCGAGGCCGACGACGGTTCTTTTGGCGTGGGGCTGACCCACAACTCCGGTCCGGTTCTGGCCATAATCAACGATCACTTCAGAGCCCAGCTGGTGGGCGAGCCGGTGCTGGCAACGGAGAAGTGTTTTGATATGATGGGGCGGATGAGCGCCGCCTACGGCAGTCACGGATTGACCAGTTTTGCGATCAGCGCCGTGGATCTGGCGCTGTGGGATCTAAAGGGGAAGTTGTTGCAGCGGCCGGTCTACGAGTTGCTGGGCGGACCGCAGAAGGAAAGGATTTTTTGCTATGCCACTGGCTTCGACCTCGAATGGTACCTGGAACTTGGCTTCGGTGCGGTCAAACTGCCCATGCCCTACAGTCCGCAGGATGGTATCGATGGTTTGTACAGGGCCGAAGAAATGGTCGCAGGGGCGCGCGAAAAAATCGGCAATGAAGTCGAATTGATGCTGGATTGCTGGATGGCGCTGGATGTCGAGTACATGGTGCGCCTGGCAGAGATACTGGCACCCTATCGGCT
>CAXFTV010000104.1:0-6418 GCA_964005845.1 uncultured bacterium | reverse complement strand
GTTGCGGTTGTGGTAGAGCACCTCCATATCGAAAGCGCGGGCCCGGCGCGCCACCTGATAACCGATCCGCCCCAGGCCGATAATGCCCAGGGTGGTGCTGTGCACCTCGTAGCCCATCAGGATCGTGGGATCGTAGTGGGTGAAAGCCGCACTGCGGGCAAAGCGGTCGCCGATGATAAGGTTGCGCGCCGTAGCCAGCATCAGGGTAAAGCACATATCCGCCGTGGCCCCATCGAGCAGATGGGGGGTATTGCCCACCGGGATGTTGCGCTGCTGGGCCGCTGGCAGATCGATGTGATCCACCCCCACGCCGAAATTGCTGATCACTTTGAGTTTGGGCATCCGGTCCATGAACGCCCCGTCCACGTGGATGTGGCCGTAGATAAAAAACCCGTCGATATCTTGCAGATCCATGTCGGCGGCAAAAATGTGGAGTTCGTATTCCCCGCCCATCATATCCACTACCCACTCGGGCAGCGGCGCTTCCACCAGGATTTGATACGCCATATTCTACTCTCTCATTTTCCGATTTTTAATACCTTTTCGACCAAAGCGGTCACGTTGACCGCCTTGTTCTTCTGCGATGCTTCTATGGCTGCAAACATGGCGGCATTGCTGTGTATATTATCTTCCAGCGTGGTCTCGGGTTTGGGGCCGCCGCCAAGCCACTTGAGATGGGCATCGATGATGTAGCTATGCCCTTCGTACTGCGGTCGGACCAGGGGCACTTCGGTAGTCGTCATGGCACCGCTGTCGTTGGCGCGCATGACCAGCCTGACTACATTGTCGTTGTCGACGACTATTTCGCCCTTTTCGCACGCGGCGCGATAGTATTCCCGATGCCAGTTATTCTGGTGCCCGGCAGCGCTGCAGGTACCCTCGTAGTGGGCCACCACGCCGTTGTCCATGCGCATTACGTAACTGGCGCTGGATTCTCCTTTAAAACTGCTCCATGGCCGGTTCCACTCCCAGCCGGCGATCTCGACGCAGCGAGAATCGGCCAGGTTGCGCAACATGTCCAGATGGTGGACCCCCCCTTCGACCAGGAGAGAGTGGGGAATTTCATGGCGAAACGCGCCCCAGGCACCATAGCGGCGGTAATCTGCCGCAAAACGGCCCATTAAATAGTTGAGCCGCCCCAGGCGCTTGCTGCGCAGCAATTCCCGAAAAGTATACATGGTAGCTTCGTAGCGATAGTTCTGGATAACAGTGCATTTTACTCTGGCGCGCCGCACTGCCCGATACACCCCAATCACGTCCTTCCAGGTATCGGCGATGGGCTTTTCCATGAGGATATGAAGCCCGTGCTTGCAGGCCAATTCGACGCACTGCCGGTGCACCCAGGGAGGTGTCACAATAGTGCAGTAATCCGCCCTAGTCTGGGCAAATGCCGCTTCCAGGTCGGTAAATAAGGCCGCCTGCGGCAGACCTAAAAAATCGCCTTGCTGGCGCAACACCTCCTGGTTGATATCTACCAATCCGACGATTTCAGCACGCTCTCTGAACTCGGGGTAGAACCTGCGAATCCAGGCGCCTGCCATGCCCCCGGCACCAATCATCAGATTGCGTTTTTTTTTCACGCCATCTCCTTTGTGGACTTGCTGCGACCAGGAATATACAAAAGCAGGAAATACCGGCAAGAGGTAAAGCTTTTGAAGCATTTTTAGAACGCAAAAAGGACCCGGAGTTCCCGGATCCTCATGTCTAAAAATAGACCTTTGATGAAATTGTCGTGCAGCCCCTCAGACCAAGAGGTTTACTGCGGTCTCCCTGTCAGCCTGATCGCCGACCACGCCGGCGCCCTGCACTTTGACCGCTTCGCGCGTCTTCTGCACCGTGTCGCCCCGCACCCCTTCGCCCCCTTCCGACCCGAAGCGAGTGAGCGCCCGATCGATATCGCGGCGGACCGCCTGCTCTTGATCGGCCACCTTTGTGCGCTCTTTTTGGATCTGGTCCCTAAAGGTGCGCATCTCCGGCAACGCGGCCTCTGCCTGCTGGCGATTATCTATGGAAAGGCCCAGTTTTTTGTAGCCCGCAACCATTGCGCGAGTCACGCTTTCCTGGCTGTGATCACCCCATCCTTCGCCGACCACGATTCCGTCCAGTTCGTTAACCTGCCGTTGCAAATCGTTAAAACGCGTCACCATCACCGACCGCTGCGTCTTATTTAACTGTTTGGAAGACATGCGCTCGGCCAGGGACTCCATACTCTGCACCAACTTGTCCACCTGGGCCAGCATCTTTGCCTTCTGCCTCCTCTTTGCCAGGCTGTTCTGATCTTGCCGCACGGAACCATGGGCCGCCGCCAACCGGGTGCGCTCGCTGTTGAGCCGGATAGAATCGGCCGCGGGGCGAGGCGAACTGGACGCGGGGGCGGACACCGCAGTGCTAGAATTTTGTAGCGCCGCGACAGAGGCGGAAGTTGTTGCAGATATCTGGGCAGACATCCCCAGGATCTCCCTAAAAGGTTCGAATGGAAACCCGGCCCATAGATGGAGGGTATCCGAAGAAATTATATATCACCTTGTACATAAGTCATATATCAACTGAATGTCAAGGGGAAAATTTCCCTTCAAAAATAACTCCGCCAGTAATTTACCCCTATTTTTCGGGCCCTCGTGAGATCTGGCATTTTTCCGCTCCGGGTTTATATTAGGTATTCCCACTCATCGCCCTACAGGAGCTTGAAAAATGCTGCTTGCCAATACCAAAGGTCACTATCACTTCCTCAAAGGCATCGACCCCTATTCCTGCGGTGTCGTAGCCGATCCCGGCTACGAAATCATCCACGTCCTCCTGGATACTCCCCTGCCCTGGCGCCAGGGCTTTGAATGCGTGGACGCCCATCTCGCCAAAGCCGGCTGTGAGCGCCACGCCCTGTGCGGCATGGAACTGCGCTCACCCAAGCCCTTTACCATGCAGGGCTTTATCGACTTCAACGCGACCTACTGCGAGGTCCTCAAGGAGTGGGATCTATACGTAGGCGAGCTCAATCCGGTGGCCCGCACCAATGTCGCGCCACTACGCGATCCCCCGGAAACGCCGGTACTGCATGCCTTTTCCCATGTCGTACCAGCACCCTCCGGCACCCGGCCCACCCTGGTGGTAGCGGGCGCCGGCGAAGTTACGCGGGGCGGCACCTTGAAAGAGGAGTACATCCTGCGCCTGGGGGAGACCAGCGCGGCCGCCATGCGCGAAAAAGCCGCTTACGTGATGGACGTCATGGAGAAGCGCCTACTCGGACTTGGGGGCACCTGGAATTTACTCAACGCCGTCGACGTATACACCGTCCACCCACTCGATGGCCTGATCGAAGAAATCGTGCTCGAGCGCATGGGCCCGGCTCGGCGCCACGGCTTGCGCTGGTATCACACCCGGCCACCGGTGGAGGACATCGAGTTCGAAATGGACATGCGCGGGGTGTGCCGGGAACTGGTTATCTAAACTTTAGCTCTCCCATTGGTAACATCGCAGCCGCCAGTCGTTGCCCTCGGCGCACAACGCTGCCGCATAGCCAGGTCCCGGATCCATCCCCCGCAGTGACCAGCGCGCAACTTCACCGGGATCGCCTTCACATCTCAGCAGAGCGGCTTCTTCCCCCAGTGCCACCACAAAGCTGTCCAGCGGTAGGGAGATCCCATCGCCTCGGGCCTTCAGATAAGCTTCCTTGCGAGTCCAGCACTCGAAAAACGCCGCCTCCTGCAACTCTGCCGCCGTAGCCTGCAGAGCCGCCACCTCTTGCGCTGCAAAAAAGCGCTCGGCAATCCGTTGCCGCGCCGCCTTCTTGCGGATATACTCGACATCGATGCCCACCTGGCGGTCGTCACGAGCCAGGGCGTAGAGCGCCAGATCATGTGAATGGGATAGATTAAAACACAGGGAGCCCTCATCCAGCGCCGGTTTGCCATGCTCGCCGTATATAAAGCTCAATTTTTCCGGAGGCCTGTCCAGATAACGCGAAAGCAGCGCTCGAAGCACGCCCCGGGCCACGATGTAGTGCCCGCGGTGGGCCTCGAGGTGCATGCGGCTGGCGCGCCTGGATTCGTCGGCGGAAAGGGTCTGCCTCAGTTCTTCAATGCGCGCCGTAGGCGGGTCCAGGTCAACCCGCCATACATGCACCTCATTTTCGGGCACCGCGAACGCGGCCGGCGACGCTTCCCATAAAGTTTTGCATCTGGTCATAGGGACAAACACCTCGAATCGACAGCTTCTTTTCACTCCAGTTTAGATTTGCAATATAGCACAGATTACGGCGATGAATCAATGCGTTCGGCAACCGGCTGGCATTGAGGGCACGTCTGCCTGCTTCACTGCAGAGATTAACCCAGGGCGCAAAGTTCTTTCCTGACTCCGAATATAACGCCTGGGATGCGGAAAAAGGCTTAATACATTATTGACATTAGCGGCTCTGTTTCTTAGCATAACAAGGGCCAATAATCTAAAAGTACCATCTCGCCAGCAAAGGAGTCCAGAAAAAATGGGCGATGTAAAACTAACTTACCCCGATTTCACCAGTGATGGTAAATACAAAGTCATCGGCACCCGCCCCGTGCGCCACGACGGCGTCGACAAAGTCACCGGCCGTGCCATTTACGGCGGCGACGTGCGGCTCCCGGACCTGCTCTACGGCAAGGTTTTGCGCAGCCCCCACGCCCATGCCCGCATCGTCTCCATCGATACCAGCAAGGCGCTCCAGATGCCGGGCGTGCGGGCCGTAGCCACTTCCGACGATCTGGTCGAAACCGTGGACAGCATGTCGACCCTGGGCGAAACCCATGTCAACATCCGCGAAGTCGCGCAGAACTCCCTGGCATCTGACAAAGTTCTCTACAAGGGTCACGCCGTTGCGGCCGTGGCGGCTATCAGCCCGCACATTGCCGAAGAAGCCCTGGACCTGATCGAGGTCGTCTACGAACCCCTGCCCCCAGTAGTCGACGTGCGCAAAGCCATGCAGGACGATGCCCCGCTGCTGGACGAAAACCGCAAAACCCGCTCTCTGGGCGAGGCAGAGGACAAACCCAGCAATATCGCCAGCCACAACCAGCACGACGTGGGCGACCTGGAAAAAGGCTTTGCAGAAGCCGATGTGGTGATCGAGCGCGAGTTCACCACCGCCACCGTGCACCAGGGATATATCGAGCCTCATAACACCACTGTGCTGTGGAAAAAAGACGGCAGCGTCACCGTCTGGGTCAGCACCCAGGGGCCCTTCGACATCCGCAATCAGGTTTCCCAGGTATTGCAGGTGCCCATCTCCAAGGTCAAGGTAATTCCCTGCGAGATAGGCGGCGGCTTTGGCGGCAAGTTTCCCACCTACATGGAACCGGCTGCCGCAGTCATGTCGCACAAAACGGGTCATCCGGTCAAAATGGTCATGAGCCGCGCCGAAGTCTTCGAGGGCACTGGCCCGGGTCCCGGCTCCTATATACGCTGCAAAATGGGCGCCACCAATGATGGCAATATCGTTGCCGCCTATGCCTATATGGCCTACGAAGCCGGCGCCTATCCGGGCTCGGCCGTAGGTGCCGGCGCCGCCTGCATGTTTTCCCCCTACGACATCGAAAACGTCCGCATCGACGCCTACGATGTGGTGGTCAACAAACCCAAGTCCAGCGCCTACCGCGCTCCCGGTGCCCCCAACGCGGCCTTTGCATCCGAGAGCGTGCTCGACGAATTGGCCGAAAAAATTGGCATGGACCCGTTGCAGATGCGCCTGCAGAACTCCTCCCGCGAGGGCACCCGGCGCTCGGACGGCACGATCTACAAAACGATCGGCTGCGAGGAGACTCATGCAGCGGCGCTCGAAACCGAGCACTACAAAAGCACGCTGGAGGGCCCCAACCGCGGCCGCGGCGTCGCGTCGGGTTTCTGGTTCAATGGCGGCGGCCAGTCCGTAGCCACCCTCAGCGTCAATCCCAACGGCACCGTCAACCTCCTCGAAGGCTCGGTTGATATTGGCGGCAGTCGCGCCGCCATGGCCATGATCGTGGCCGAGGAACTCGGCCTGCAAGCCGAAGACGTCAACCCGATGGTGGTAGACACCGACTCCATCGGCCATACCGATGGCACCGGCGGCAGCCGCGTCTGTTATGCCACCGGCCATGCTTGCTACCTGGCGGCTGAGGACCTCAAGCAGGAAATGAGCAAACGCGCTGCCCAGTTGCTGGAAGTCGAGGAAGGCGAGGTAGAATTCGACCAGGGAAAATTTGTTTGCCTGTCCGATCCGAGCAAAGGTCTGAGCTTCAAAGAGGTAGCCGAACAACAATCCAGTACCGGCGGTCCGATTACCGGCAAAGGCGGCGTCAACGCCAGCGGCCCAGGCAATGCCTTTGCCACCCATATCTGCGATGTCGAGGTCGACCCCGAAACGGGCAAAGTGACCATTCTGCGCTTTACGGCCCTTCAGGACGTGGGCAAG
>CAXFTV010000103.1:0-7084 GCA_964005845.1 uncultured bacterium | reverse complement strand
TAGTGCGCGCCAATGTGCGCGAGCCGGACCAGGTCGTTGGCGATCTCTATGCGCAGCAGGCCGGCAACGACGTGGGGGCGGCCAAGTTGGTGGAAATGATGCAGGAGTGCGGTCTGGAGGATCTCGAGACCTTGTCAACGCTTATTCTGGCGCGCTCGGAAGAGGCCATGCGCGCGGCCATTGAGCGCATTCCCAACGGCGTATACCGGGACGAAGTCGAGATCGACGGTTTTGATAGCCCTCTGAAGATATGCCTTGCGGTGCAGGTGAATGAGCGCGATCTGATCGTCGATTATGCCGGCAGTTCGCCGCAGGTAGATCGGGGCATCAACGTGGTTTTCAACTACACCCACGCCTATACTACCTATCCCCTCAAATGCGCCATAAGTCCAACGGTGCCCAACAACGAGGGTAGTTTTCGCCCGGTGACTGTAAGAGCGCCGCAGGGCTCTATTCTAAACTGCGAATATCCCTGCGCCGTCGGTGCCCGGCACCTGATCGGCCACTTTCTCTCCCAGGCCATTTTCGGAGCACTGGCACGGGCCCTGCCCGAGCAGGTGATTGCCGACGGTTCGGCCGGGTTGTGGAACAGCCAGTTCGAGGGGCACGACAAGGCGGGTCGGGTATTTGCATACATCTTTTTTTCCGCCGGCGGCATGGGGGCCCGGCCAGGGGCGGATGGACTTTCGGCCACGGCCTTTCCCAGCGGGATCAAAGGGGTGCCAGCCGAAGCTATTGAAGCAGTTTCTCCGGTGTTGATGCGCAAGCGCGCCCTGCGGCCCGATTCGGGAGGTCCAGGAAAGTTTCGCGGTGGCCTAGGGCAGGAAATGGTCCTCGAAGTGCGCAGTGAAGGAGCCGCCATGCACTCCTGCATGTACGACCGGACTCAGCACCCGGCACGGGGATTTCTGGGCGGGATGGAAGGCGCCACCGGAGAGCTTTTTCTGGCCGACGGCACCCACCCACATCCCAAGGGCAAGTACCTGCTGCAACCGGGCCAGTGCGTGACCCTGAGGTTGCCGGGCGGTGGCGGTTTCCACCCGCCTGTGGAGCGGGAGCCCGAACGGGTGCTGGAGGATGTGCGCCAGGGTCTGGTTTCGGCTGCAGCGGCGCGGCAGGTTTACGGGGTCGTCGTCGATACCGAGAGCTGGCAAGTAGATCGGGAAGCGACCGCAAAGCTCAGGAGCTGAACCCCGGGATTTTACAAAAATGGGTTCATTTAAGGGGGAAATTCACCAGTTCGCTGGTTCCCTGCCAGACAATGCCGTCGTGGCCACTGGCCTCGGCCCCGCGTAGAATGGCATCGATGGCCGCGCGCGGCCAGCCCTCGCCGTGAATGATCGGGTAGGAGGGCACTTGCGGCGGCAGCAGCAAGCGGGTTTTGCGCAGGTCGCGCAGGATCAACTCTTCCAGCGGCAGGACGTGGGCGAGCCGTTGGGGATGTTCAAGTTCGTAGGCGGCAATAGTTTCGGGCAAGCCCATGCCGTCGTAACCAGCGACTCTGTAGACCACTTGCAGGGCATCGGCCTCGTTGAGGCCCGGATTGACTTTCTGCAGTTCCTCGGCCCAGGCCACGAAAGCATGGCCGGTAAAGGAGGAGATGTGGGAGACCAGAGGGCTGGCAAAATCAGAGAAATCAGCCCAGGCAGCGTGGTTGTGGCCCACGAACATAGATAGGGAGGCCGGGTAGGTGTCGGAACCGAAGATGAATTCGGGAGCTGCCGCCGCGTGGACGGCGCTATGGAAGCGCCCTAATTTGGCGCTGAGCAAATCGGCCCGGAAGCGGAACCAGTCGACCACCCCGGTCTGCAGACCCAATAGCTGTAGGTAGTCGAAGGGACCGGCGCCGGTGCGGCTAAGCTGAGCCAGCAGCTGCGCATCCACAGAATGCAGGCGTTCAAGGGCAGATCTCAGCGCCGCCTTCATTGCCTCCATATCGTAGCCCAGGGCACTGGCTTCGCGGGCGCAGTCGTCACAGCTACAGGCGAAAAGGCCACGGGGGACGCTGCACTTGGGGAATCGCGCGTGCGTCAGGTCCAGGCCATCCACGTCATAGCGGGTAGCGCATTCGACGTAGAGAGCTTCAAACCAGTCGTTTACGGCCGCTTTACTGGGGCAGTACATCAAACTCGATCCGGTCCAGGAACCCATGCAAAGCCATATTTCCATCCCCGCCTGGCGCAGTATTTCCAGGGCCTGGTGCAGATCTCTATCGTTGCCGCTGGCGCCCACGGCCGGCCCCACCGATTTTCTGGCCAGGTCGAATTCCTCTGGATCCAGAACGCCGCCGTCCAGGTGCCGGCTCAGCAGCGCGTGGAGACAGGAGTCGGAAAGCGGCACCTCGTCGAAGGGGCTGCATGCCAGAGTCTGGTGCGAGGGCTCGCCGGTGTAGCTCAGAACCACGAGATTGAGGCCGATTTCGGCGCTCAGGACGCGGACGTATTCGGGGTTTTTTAATACGACTGGGGCGCTGAGGTAAATACCCGTTCTCTTTTTCATTTGCACTATGCTCCTGGGCAGTTTAAAGCCTATCTTTTCAGTGAAAATAAGCCTAAGGCCTTGGCCAATCAAATGGAAAAACCAGTTTGGAGAAAATCAGTCTCATTGTCCTGGACTCGAAATATTTCCAGCCGCAGATGATGAACACGACAGCCGGCGTCGGAAATACACCATGCGAGATCGGGTCCGGGGGAGTGGCAGCGGGCGTGTTACGCTTTTGCGATTGATGGCCTCCTGCCGGGCTCTATCCGCAAGCTGGAAGTGCCCCCAAGGCAGGGGTATTTTCTTTACCGGCATGACGATCCACGGATCTTTTGCCAGTCGTTCCCCGGACCGGGACCGCCTCGGCCTTTGCCGTACATTAGGTCATTTCTGGAACGTGGGCTTTTCGCACCGGCTTTCAGGTAACAGTGGCTGTGGACGAATGAGTATCAGGCCGTATAGGACGCGCCCATTTTTTGCCATTCCTCCCGATAAGCCGACACAAAAGGTTCAAAAAAGGACCGGGTTTTGGGTTGAAAATTCGCCATGTAGTTCGCTTCAGCAAACCAGGGTTGGTGCGAGAAATAGTCATAGGAAGGGGTGGAGGTACGGGTATAAGTCAGCATCAGGGTGCGCCGTTTTTTGTCTGCGTGATAGCGGCCCCGGTGCAATCCAAAGGCGTTGAATGCAAAGGCATCGCCTGGTTGCAGCGCCAGCCGCAGTGCCCCTGGCATGTCATTTGAGCGGTTATTGGCGCCTTTTGCCGCTTTGCGGATTTTGTATTCTGCGGCAGTGTCCCAGCGCCGGTGGGAGCCCGGCACAATTTCGCTATCGTCGCTGGGCACCAGGGCAATCTGCATCTGAATCCCCCCACCATTGGAGTGCGCCCCGGCGAAAAGGTTTTTTTCTTCGCTTTCATCTGGATAAAGAAATTGGCTGTCCCGGTGCCAGTTGCCGTCCTGGCTGTTCTTCGTGGGGTTCATGAAGAGGGTGGTGCAGCGGAAGAGCGGGGGTTCGTCCAGAATGGTGCGGCAGGTTTCAATGACGGCGTCATCTGCCACCGCATCCATAAAAAAATTGAGAGATTCGGGGGCGTGGGCGAAATAGCCGGGGTGATTGAGATGTCGCATCGAGACGGCGTCGGGGTTGCCCCCAGGTTCTCCGGTCTCGGGATTTTTGCAGTACCACTGCTGCAGAATTTCTTCGCAGATAGAGCCCAGCTGCTCGGTGCGCTCCGGACTAAAGAGGCCGCGGACCAGGATATAGCCCTCGTTCAACCAGAAATTTCTCAGATCGGTCGCCATTTCAGTCATTCGTGTGGAGGAGGGTTTGCAAGCCCGGATTTGGTTCCAACGCAAAAAAAATAAACTGTCAGAATAAAGGGGTCAACACCTTAATGTTAGCCAGTTTACATTTCGCCAGCAGGCAGAACTGAGGCCCGCAGAAAAGCCTTTTCGGCTTATTTTTTTTGTTCTATTTTCAAACTGTTAGAAACAATAAAAACCGCTATTGGACAAATTAGTTTAATGGGACAATATCTCGAGACCTTTCGCGGCTGGGTAACCGCGTGGGAATGCGATACCGCGGAGCATTTTACCACCGGCTATTATTTCGATCGCTTTTCACAGGCGACTATGCGCATGCTCGCGGCCCTGGGGTATGCTCCGGGAGATCAAGCCCTGCCGCGCACCCTGGACTGCTATGTGCGCTATTTGCGCGAGTTGCGGAAAGGCGATGTCTTTCACATCGAGACCGGCATCATCAACGCTTCGGGGGGGCGGATTGTGCTGGGGCATCGCCTGATCGATTCGGATACGGGCGAGCTGTGCACCACCATGGAGCAAGTCCTCGATGCACCGGCAAGGGCGGATGCGACTGTTTACCTGGTGGAGTGGGACGGGCCAGAGCGGGAAGCGCGTCCCGCTGTTGAGACCACCGTTTGCTGGTTGCCGACGGTGGTCGATGTGGTGCGTGGTCTGGAAACGGACTGGAACGGTCGCCTCGATCTAAGCGCCTATGTACATCGCTTCTCGACAGCCAGCGCCCAGTGCCAGACCGCTTTCGGAATGTCCCCTTCCTATACTCGCGAGCATCGTTTCGGTTTTTCGACCTTTGAATTCCAGCTCGTTTTCAACGGCGAGCCACCCCGGGAAGGCGAAATGCTGGAGGTGCAGACTGCAATTGCCCACATCGGGCGGTCCTCGATCCGTCTGGTGCATCGAATGGTACGCACCCCCGGTGGAGAACAAGTGGCGAGTCTGAGTCAGATGGGAGTGCATCTGGATCTCGATGCGCGGCGCGCGGTACCCTTTCCCAGCGCCCTGGTGGAGCGCGCCCGGCAGCTGATGGGAGAGCGGTCATGAGACCAAGAGTCAGACCCATAAGGGTGCTGATTGCCAAGGTGGGTCTCGACGGCCATGACCGGGGCGTCAAGATCGTCGCGCGTTGTCTGCGCGACGCCGGCATGGACGTAATTTACACCGGTCTGCACCGCACCCCCGAACAGGTGGTGCTGGCGGCGGTGCAGGAAGACGTGGATATCCTTGGAATCAGTATCCTTTCCGGTGCCCATATGACTGTTTTTCCCAAAGTGCTCGATTTGCTCGAAGAACGGGAGGCCGGCGATATTATGGTAGTTGCGGGTGGCGTTATGCCCGACGAAGATGTCGAGGCCTTGAAGAAGCTTGGGGTCAGGGAGATTCTGCTGCAGGACACCCCGCCCGACAGCATCGTCCAGTCCATGCGCCGTCTGGTCGCCGCGCGCGGCGACCGCTAGTTGTGCCCGCCATGGAATACTGGTCTTTTCCACCTCGTTACGGGCCGCACAAGCGACCCGACTCCGCTGCCCGCTACTGGTTTCCCCAGCGCGAGACTATGCCAACCGACGCGCGCGATCAGGCGATCCTCCAGCGCCTGCAGCAGGTCGTGCGCTACGCCTACGAGCGGGCCCCCTTTTATCGGCGCAAATGGGATGCGGCCGGCTTTCACCCAGATCATTTAAAAAGCCTTGAAGATTTTGAAGAGCGGGTGCCGGTAGTCACCAAGCGGGATTTGCGCGCGGCGCAGGAGGATGTTCCGCCCTTCGGCGACTACCTGTGCATTCAGCCCGACGAGGTCTTTCACATTCACGGCACTTCCGGTACCACGGGCCTGCCCACCGCTTTTGCCATAGGGCGGCAGGACTGGGACGCCATTGCCAATGCCCATGCTCGCATCATGTGGGGAATGGGGCTGCGGCCGGGAGATATGATCTTCATAGCCTCGGTATTCAGTCTATATATGGGGTCCTGGGGGGCCCTGATCGGGGCCGAGCGTCTGGGCGCAGTTTCTTTTCCCTTTGGTGCCGGTGCGCCCGGCATGAGTGCGCGCGCCGTCCACTGGCTGCAGCGGATGAAACCCACTGCTTTCTACGGAACGCCCTCCTATGCGCTCTACCTGGCGGAGGTGGCACGGGAGGAGGGTTTGGATCCCCGCGATTTTGCTTTGAAGTTGCTGTTTTTTTCGGGCGAACCGGGCGCTTCGATTCCCGCAGTTCGAGACAAGATTTGCCAGGCCTATGGGGGCCGCGTTATCGACAGCGGTTCCATGGCTGAAATGACCCCCTGGATGAATGCCGCCGGAAGTTGGGAAAGCGCTGGTATGCTGTTGTGGCAGGACATCGTCTATACCGAGGTCTGCGATCCCGGCAGTTTCCGCAGGGTTCCATTCGGCTGCCGCGGCACCCCGGTATACACCCACCTCGAGCGCACTTCTCAGCCCATGATTCGCTTGCTTTCGGGTGATTTGACTTTGTGGGAGCAAGGACCGACTCCGTGCGGGCGCACCTATCCGCATTTGCCCGAGGGCATATTCGGCCGCATCGATGATGCCTTCACCATACGGGGCGAAAATGTCTACCCCAGTGAAATCGATGCGGTGCTCAATCAGCTCGGAGACTATGGCGGCGAACACCGCATCGTCATTTCCCGCCAGGGTGCCATGGACGAACTCCTGGTCCAGGTAGAGGGAAATCCGGTGGTGTACCAAAAAGGAGATCTGGGGGGGTTGCAACAACGAGCGGCAGCGCGTCTGCATCAGGTGCTGGGCATTCGTACGCGGGTCGAAGTCGTGCCCCAGGATACCTTTCCGCGCACCGATTTCAAAGCGCGCCGCGTCATCGACGACCGCGAGGTCTTCCGCGCCCTGCACCAGCGCCTGGAGCAAGGGTGATGGCAGCGACGCCGGTGCAGGGCGCCTCAATAGAGCTGGTCGAGGCGGCTTTAGAGGGCAAGATAAGGGCCATTGCACGGCTGCTGACGCGGGTGGAGAATGGCGGCGAAGAGGTCATGGAGGCGCTGGGAGCGATTTACCCCCACACCGGCAAAGCCCATATCATCGGCATTACTGGCGTGCCCGGCAGCGGCAAATCGACTCTGATGGCGCTGCTGGCCCGTCAGATACTCCTCTCGGGCCGGCGCGCCGGCATCGTAGCAGTGGATCCGACCAGTCCCTTTTCGGGCGGAGCCATACTCGGTGATCGGATACGCATGAACGAGTTGAGCGATGATCCCGGGATTTTTATCCGCAGCATGGCCACCCGGGGGATGCTGGGGGGGCTGGCCCG
>CAXFTV010000102.1:0-4670 GCA_964005845.1 uncultured bacterium | reverse complement strand
GCTTTTATGATCAGCGACGATTTGCCCCGCTGGGGTGCCATGGGCAGAGTGCACGAGGTCCTGCTGCGGCTGCGGCTGGGGGCATCCACGGAACTGGACCGATTCCGCTTTGCGCTCAATGGCAGGCAATTGTCCGCGCAGCAATTGCGGCGGATCAACCAGATGTACGCCATGAGCGCACCGCGCTACCGTTCTTTTGGCCAGTGGTACGTTTTCACCCTCGACCAGGATTACTGGCCCTGCGAGGGAGATAATGTAGTGGAAGTGAGCTTGCTGGAAAGGGATGCGGGGGTGCGGGGGGGCGTTTCGCTCAATGATGTCGAACTGGAGATAAAATACTTGAAGGGCAAAAACTTCCACCGGGGTTTCGTGGATGCAGACCTGGGGCCCTACGAGCACCGGGTGACCTAGGGGTCAAGTGCCGTTTTTGTTTCTTTTCCTCTTGGTGCTTGTGAGCTGCGAGAGATCGCTCCCTGCGACGCTGAAAATAAAATTTTTTGGCCGCCGCCCGGCGCGCTTCGAAAGATGCGCCGCGTCCCTGGCAAGCGGCGCCCATCGAGCAATTTTTATCGGTCCGTCTTCCAGTCTCCCTGCCGCGCTTCGAACGAGGCCTGCCTGGTGCCTGCGACTTTGACTGCCTTCGCGGCGGAGGGGGGCCGCAGGAGAGCGGATTTTTTACCGGCCGGCCGCCGGTTTCTTTGAATAATAGATTGACCGAGATCCGCAAGCCGGCGGACGAGTAATTAATCCTCGACGTTTCCACTGATGTTGAGATACTCGATATCGTCCTCTGTATTGTTGATGACCTGGTGCTTGACCCGGGGCGGCAGGTGGACGGCGTCGCCGGCGGTGACCGCATACTCCTGGTCGTCAATCAACATTTTACCCTTGCCGGAAATGAAATAGTAAATCTGCTCTTTGTTTTCATGCGAGTGGTAATCGGTAGTGATCCGTCCCTGTACTACGTGGCGCGTAAAATTGGCGATAGCCAGGAGGCAGGCCTGTTCTGGAGCCTCGGGATTTTCCGGGTCAGCCTTGCCAAGGAGCGGCCAGATGATTTTGGTTTCGTGTCCGATGTAGGGTACTTGATCGCGCCAGTTGCGAATAACCATGGAAACCTCCTGTGCGGGTATCTAGCTTGGAAATATACTTGCGAAACAGTAGGATAATGCACTCGAGATATGCTGTCAATCGCCGCCGCCGAATCCTTGCTGCAGCCTCGCTGCGTGCATAGATTCTGAGCTCCACACAGAAGCGAAAGGAGCACGCCTTATGCGCCGCTTTACCCGAACGCCTTATTACAGCGGACCGGACGACCCCGAAATCGGCGAAGTCCGGGGGACGCTCAAACTGGGCGAAACCGTGGTCATCGAAACTGCCGGAGGCCACGATCACGATTACGAAGCAGCCGGCGAAATCCGGGCGGGAATGGTGATGAATGCGGCCACCCACAAGCGCTATTCGCGTCCCGGCGGCCCTTTTTTTATCGAGGGCGTCAATCCGGGCGACTGGGTGGCCATCGAAATCATAGCCATGGAGGTGGGCCCCTACGGCTTCTACCGCAACGGCGGTCCCCATTGGGGCAGCATTCGCCTGGTGGCGCCGGTGCGCGACGGAATGGTCCACTTTCCGCCGGATTTCGTCGTGCCGACGCGCCCCATGATCGGCTATATCGCTTTTGAATCGGTGGCCCCGCACCAGATAGATCATGGTGGCAATCTGGATTTCAATTCCATCCAGCCGGGCAGCACGGTCCATCTGCGGGCGCAAAAACCCGGGGGGCTGCTGATGCTGACCGATGTCCACGCGCGCATGGGGGATGGAGAATTGACCGCCACCGGGGTCGAAATCGATGCCGCGATTACTTTGAAGATAGACCGCTCGCGCGGTTTTTCGGCCAGCGGTCCGGTGGTGGAAAAGACCCGGGTGGTGGAAAGCAGCGAGGAATTTCTCACCAGTGGGCGCGGGCACGACTGGGAAGAGGCCTTGAAAATTGCCTGGAGCGATATGGTGGGCCTGATCGCCGATTACTACGAGACGACGACGGAATACGCCAATCTGATCGTCGGCACCATCGGCGAAGCGCGGCCAGGCTACGCCGCCGGGGGGTTGAATAGCCGCGGTAACCATAACCCGGGCCGCTACGTAACCTGCCAACTGGCCGTTACCAAGGAACTGCAGCGTACCGGTCAGCCCTACGAGCCTTAGCATTGGGCACCAAACGAAGATCTCTAAAGGGTCCGCGCCGTCTTTATCCGGCGGCTTCTATGCTTCCAGGCGCTCTTTGCCCGGGCGGCGCAGCCCTTTGCAATGATCTTTTTTAAAGGCATAAGGAAACCCATGAATATCTACCTAGTTGGCTGTGAATACGCCGGCAAGACCACGCTGGCGGGGGCAATCATGGAGTGGGCCGAGCGCACCATGGGGGGGACCCGCCACTTCCACGACCACATGACCATCCCCTCCAGCGAATTGCTGCCCGCAGCCCGAGCCTCGTACCAGGCGGTACATCCCCAGGTCAAGGAGATGCTGCAGCGCTACATGCTCAGCTACCACATTTCGCCGGAGATGTACGCAGGGCATGCCGATGCCAATTTGATGGGCCATGCCATCGAGGAGGCCGTCTACGCGCCGCTTTATTATGGCTACGGCGGCAAGGATACCCAGGCCTCTTTTCGCAGTGGGCCAGGGCAGCGCACCGAGATGGCGCGGAGGATGGAAGAAACCATTCTTGCCCGGGCGCCGAATACCGTGCTGGTTTTACTCAGAGCGGCGCCCGCAGTCATTCGCCAGCGCATGCGCGAGCAGCCCACGGCAGCGGCGGACGCGCCGACGCGCGGAGTCGTGCAGGAGGCCGATGTCGAGCACGTCCTGCAGCGTTTCGAGGAGGAGTTCGAGTGGTCGCTCATTCGCAACAAGATGGTGCTGGATACCTCCACGGCCACGGTGGCCGAAACCATGGCTGAATTTCTGGAAAAATTCAGCCCCTATCTGACGGAAAACGATAAAAAGCGGATGCGGCAATAGCCAATTGCGTCCGGGAAAGCAGGAGAGAATGGCACACTACGTTCATCCCGATCGGGTCATGCTGGGAAAGTGCACCCGCCGGGAAATCCGCCAGGCCTTGGCAAGCGGTGCTTTAAAGGCCGCGCTGCTGCCGATTGGTTCCATCGAACAGCACAACGAACACCTGAGCCTGGATGTCGATATCGTCATGGCGACCTTCATGTGCCAGCAGGCCGCTCTCGAACTCTATCCCCAGGCTACGGTAGCGCCCTCCAGTCCAGTGGGTTATTCTCCCTACCACATGGCGCGCAAGGGCACTCTGACCTTGCGCAAGGAAACCTTCAAGGCCTTTCTCTACGATATCATCGCCAGCCTGAAGACGCACGGTTTTCTCGCGGTGCTGGTGGTGAACGGCCATGGCGGCAACCACGGTTTGTTAAAAGAGGAGTTGCCGGTGTGGCGGCAGGAGTTCGATATGGTGCTGGACGAGGTTTCCTACTGGACTGGAATGAGCGATGATAAGCGCTGCGAGATTCTGCAGGGTTACCGCGATTTGCGTGCTGGCAAATTGGACACGGTGGCGCGGCAGACGGCGCTGAACCATGCATCGGAAGAGGAGACCGCGTTGATGCTGGCGGCTGCACCAGACCGGGTGCGGCCTATTAGCATGGAAGAATACGACCGGGCAGGATTGGATTACGCCCACGATTTATCGCCCAGAGTCAGGGAATACCTGGAGCCTTTCGCAAAAGAAGGCTGGCCGGCGGGGGGCGCCAATCCGGAAAATCCCCGGGACCGGGGACGCCAGGAAAATGCCCAGCTAGCGACGGCGGAAAAGGGGCAGGCCCTGATCGACTTTCACACCAGATATGTCGCCGCAATGATGCAGGACATGATCGACGCGGCGATGGCGGGGAATCCCTGGCCCGCAGCAGAGGCGAGTTGAGTGAACCTCGGATCGGCGCGTGTTTTCCTGGGCTCTTAGCGGCAGCAGCGTCCATTGCGGCTGCGCGAAGCCCAGATTGGAGTTTTGAGGCGGCTTCTTAGAAACTCCTTAGGTAGCCCGAGGTCCAGCCGCCGTCGATGACCAGGACGTGGCCGGTCAGGTAGGTATTGTCGGGGTCGGCCAGGAAGAGGGCGCCCTGGGCGATTTCTTCGACTTCGCCCGGACGGCCGAGGGGAATGTGATCGAGCAGTTCCTGCATCGATTCCTTGAACTTGCCGTCGTCGCCGTAGAATAGATCCCGGGTGCCGTCGGTAAGCGTAGAGCCGGGCGCAATAGCGTTGACCAGGATGCCGGCCGGTGCCAATTCAATTGCCATGGCGCGAGTGAGATTGACTACCCCGGCCTTGGCCGCGATAAAGGCGCACTGTAGCCGCAGTGGCACCAGGCCGGCGATAGAGGCGATGTTGATGATGCGGCCATGGCCCTGCTCTTTCATGACTCTGGCGCCGCTCTGGCTCACCTGGAACAGCCCGTTGAGATCCACGTTTAAAATCCGGTCCCACTCCTCTTTGGGAAACTGGTCGATGGTGACGCGGTGAGCCAGGGTGTTGACCCCGGCGTTGTTGACCAGGATGTCGAGCCGCCCGTATTCCCGCAGGGTCTGGTCGATGGCAGCGCCGATCTGTTCGGGGTCGGTGATATCCATCTCGAGGGCGCG
>CAXFTV010000101.1:0-5582 GCA_964005845.1 uncultured bacterium | reverse complement strand
TATACCAGTTGACCTTTTCTATGCCAGCTACAACAGCGATTGCACTTACGAGTTGAATTCAAGCATCTTAGAAAGCCAAGCCACTCCACAAGCCGATATTGGTAACGCTAAGTATAATAGATATCTCGGGACTAGTGGACTCGTCTCCCATTATCTTTAATTTGCCTGTGGACAAAATCCCTACCCTGTGGAGAGCGGTAATTATTTAGATCCCGACCAAGCAGATAGAAAAGCTAGCGATCCATCCTATGCACTTGCACTCCCTTGATAAGCTGAAATCCTTCTGAAATTATTACCCCTTTGGTACGCGCATGGAAGATCGAGCACGGCAGCAGGGATGGAAGAGGTTCATTAGCGTTGTTGTCTGAGAAGCCGTCTTAAAATCCGCTCTGCGGCCGCGCGAAGCCCAGGTTGGAGTTTTGCGAGGGCTTCTGAGAGAAAAATCTTGCCCGAAGCGGACGTAGAACAATGGTTCGCACCCGCTTTATTCGTTTGGAACTGTGTACAATGCTAATGTACTTCTGGGAGTATCACTGGTATGATCCAACTCATTGCAAACCGGCTTGTATAGACCAAGCGGGATTTAGAAAACAGCCTCTAAATAACTAACCCAGCGCTTCCGCCATGGCGCGAATGTGAAAGGGCCCCGTGCCACAACAGCCGCCGATGTAGTTGATTCCTTCGGCGCGCGCTTTTTTGGCAAACTCGGCCATGCCCTCTGGCGCCACGCCTTTATTAAAGCGGGAAGCCGTATAGCCGCGCTCCTCGGTGTCGTCCTCCTGTCTGAAAGCCTTTGGCTGGCAGGCGATCGGCACGTCCACCACCTGGCGCATTTCCAAGACCGTTGGCAACATCTGCTGCGGATCCCCTATGCAAACCGTACCGATGATATCCGCACCTTCGGCCGCCAGAGTGCGGGCGCACTCGGCCGCGCCGATGCCGTCCTGGGTCGCCTTATCGCTCCCGATACCCAGCAGCACCATGGCCGGCAGGTCCGTTTTCTTGCAACTCTCCAGACACACCCGGACTTCGTCGAGCCGGACAAAAGTCTCGGGAATCAGAAAGTCCGCACCTGCCTCTACCAGTATTGCAATCTGCTCCTCCCACTCGGCCTTTGCGCGCTCGCGGGACGAGGGATCATCCGGATCGAAAACCGGATCTCCCTGGCGCGAACTGGTCATCGTCGACACCAGGCAGCCCCCTACCGGCGCCTCCCCGTCGGATGCTTCCCTGGCCACCTGAATCGCTTTTCTGTTGATTTCTTCGACCCGGCCTTTCCAGCCATAGCGGGCCTCTAGCTCGCCGCCCGAGGTAAACCAGGTCAGCGCCTGCAAAACCTGCGCTCCCGCACGGTAGAAATCCCGGTGGATCTGACCCAGAGTTTCCGGGTGGGTGCCGATGATTTCCGGCACGTCGTAGCCGCGCCAGTTCGCCTCCAGAAACATGCCCCCATCGCCCAATACTACTCCAGCTTGCAGCATATCCAAAAGATTCTTCGCCATTTTTCGCTCCTCTCCAGTAAAATTTATCGAATAATCTAGCTAGAAATACCTCGCAGGCAAATTGCCCGCCGCCGAGCGCCAATTTTGCTACAATATCTCGCCATGGCTATCTTATGGCCAGTTTCTTAGAACTGAAAAAAAACATGAGGAGAAAAGATCATGCAAGAGTCGGAAATCGAATTGATTCCCCCGAAAAATTTTAGCCTGCCGGTCGAAGGCCCCCCCTATGAACGCCCCACTGCAGCTCTACTAGAAGACATGCGCGTGGTCAGCAGCGCAACGGCCTCCGCCACCCTGCACAAAATGGGCATCCGCCAGACATTCATTCAGGGACCACTGCCGCGCACCCCCGGTGCCAAAGTCGTGGGTTCTGCGATCACCCTGCAATTCATGCCCCAGCGCGAGGATATCGCCTCCGGTGCCCAGCAGGAAAACGCCGAAAAAAGATCGGCTCTGTGGGAGGTCTTCCGCAGCGTCCAACCAGGCGATGTCCTGTGCATCCAGGCCTACGGCGATATGCACACCGGCTGCCTGGGCGAAATGCTGACTACCTACTTCAAAACGCAGGGTGGTGTCGGCGTCGTGGTGGACGGCTGCGTACGCGATTGGCCCCACATCCAGGAAATCGATCTGCCGCTTTGGACCAAGGGTTTCACCCCCAACTACGCCTCCCAGACCCACTTATTTCCCTGGGCTTACAACGTACCTGTAGCCGTTTCCGGAGTACTGGTCATGCCCGGCGATATCATTATCGCGGACGACGACGGCGCCGTGGTAGTACCGCAACAAATGGCGGCCAAAGTCGCCCAGATAACCCGCGAGCACGAAGATTGGGAGAGTTTCAGCCGCATTAAGCTGAGCGAGGGCGGCTCTTTGTACAAATACTATCCGCTGAACGAGGAAGGCCGCAAGGAGTACGAATCCTGGCGCCGCGAAAACGACAACTAGTTCGTGCCCGGTTTCCGGCGCTGGCCCAACTGCTCTTTGTATATCGAAGAACCCACATGTCCCCTTAGCTGAGCGGTTTTGTTTTTTTCAAAAATGTCTCCTGAGACAAACCCCGCGGAGATACCCATGGCAGGCGTAGAAAAAAAACCGTGCTGCCCCCGTCTCATCTACAATTCCGACGGCGACAGCACGACCCTCTTGGCCTTCCCTCCCCCCATCACACCCGAGCAGGCCTGCCGGGATATCGAAGAACTGGTCGGCACCCGGGTAGAGGTCTTCACCAACTCCATGGGCAGGGGCGATGAAACCTTCTCCCACCCGACCGATTTTGGCGATATCTATGGCGCAGGGGTGAGCGAATGGCCGGAGGGCGAAAACGTTGCCTGGGTCCGCATCATGGCGGAAAATACCCGGGCCTTACTGGACGCGGGGATCAACATCATCGACCTGCTCGCCGAACGCGCCCACGAACGCGGTCTGCAATTCTGGCCGGCGCTGCGCATGAACGACATTCACGAAGACGATGGCAGCCGCTTTGCGGCCTTCCGAAGCTCTTTTAAAAAACGGCATCCGGAACTGCTGATAGGCTCTCCCTATCCCCAAAAACACGGCTACGGCTATCCCCAGGACGATTTCACCTGGGCTTTTGATTTTGCCCGGGAGGAAGTCCGCCAACGCAAACTGGGGCTCATCGTGGAAACCTGCCAGAATTACGACGTCGATGGCTTCGAGCTGGACTTTCAGCGCGGCGCCTGGTATTTCAAGGATGGCCAGGAAGGGGAAGGCTTGCCCTTGATGACCGACTTCATGCGCCAGGTGCGGGAAAAAACCGGGGCCATTGCCGCGCGCAAAGGACGACCCTTTACCCTGATGCTGCGGGTGCCTCCCACGGTCGAAAAATGCCGCGCCATCGGCCTCGATGTGCCGACCTGGATCAAAGAAGAACTGGCCGACCTCTTCATTCTCATGGATAAGACCTATCTGGACATGGGAGCCGATATCAGGGGTTTTGTCGAACTGGCCCAGGGCACCTGCTGCAAAATTGGCGGCGGCCTCGAGCACATCTGCCGCGGCTACGGCGACAAGAGGTCCATTCCAGCCGGCAGCGATATCCTCTACGCCGGCGCCCTGAGCTACTGGCATCAGGGCGCCAGTTGTATATACCTGTTCAACTACGACTGCCACCGACAGGCCGGCGGCGATTTCTCCTACACTCCCGACGAATACCAGGTACTCAGGGAAATACACGACCCGGAGCTCATCGCCCGCAAGAACAAACGCTACTGGGTGACGGTGGACCTCAATGCGCATACTCCGGCACAGGGGGGGTTGATGCCACTGCCCGTCGAACTGGCAAAAGCCGGCGCTGGCCAAAATTTTAACATCTGGATCGGGGACGATATCGAAGGGGCCAAAAGCGAGCGGGCGCTCGACGATATCTGGCTGCGCCTAACCTGTAGCGGATACGAACCGGAAGCAATCGACTTCGGCGGTGCACTAAATGGCATTCCCCTCGCCGAGGCCCACTGTCTGGAAACTCCCAGGTGCACAACGCTAACTTATCGCGACATCGCACCCCTGCAGGGCGAAAACCAGCTGAGGCTGAGCCTCGAGCGGCTGGCGCCGGGCCGCGGCCCCCTGCGAATCGAAACCATCGAACTCGTCATCACCTACAAGTAAAGACCGTCAAGAAGACGCGAAAACAGATTTCTCTAAGGTACCACTACTTCCGAAACTTTAATCCGCCTGGCGCTGCCTGCCGGTCCCTTTACGGTAAGCACGACTACGTATTCCCCCGCCTTTTCATACTGGTGCAGGGGGTGCTGTTCGCTCGAGGTCTTCTCGTCGCCAAAATCCCATTGCCACGAGCTGATGTCGCCGTGGGAGCGATCCGCGAAGGCTACCAGCCTGCGCTCCATATCCACAACCTTGAAATCCCACTGCGCCGCGATTTTCTTGCGCCAGCGGCTCTCCAGCGGCAAAAGCCTGAAAGCGCAAAAATTGGAGGCATCAGAATCCATGCGGGTTTTGTGGGAGAGATTCCAGAACCCTTCGTAGGAACGCTCGTCCTCATCGTAGTCCAGCACCGACCAGGAGAGCCCGATTAAACCATTCTCCACCAGCCTTGATACGACCGCGCGCTCGGGGCCTTCGTAGGGGGCATAATCAAAAGGAGTGATCCACATTTCGAGCACCAGCCGGCCACTCTCCCCCTCTTTAAAATCGTAGGAATAGGCGTGGTTGGCATAGGGCAATCTGCCAATCCAGGGCTGGGCGCCCCAGACGAAGACCCAGTCTCTCCCTTCTCCAGGCGGAGTGAAAATATGGTAGTTTTGCGCGTGCACCCCCTTGAACGCAAAGTGGCTTTCCCATTCGTCTTCTATTTGCGGATTTTTTATGTAGGGACCGCCCGATAGATCTCCGTCGACTCCGATCTCGAAAATATCCCCGCGCTTGTAGTACATATTCCAGTAGTCATCGTAGGCCTCGTAGAGGAAGTAGAGCCGGTTCAAACCCTTGACCCAGCCCACCCGCACCCTGACATCCAGATCTTCCGGATCGTGGTTTGTCCCCTTGCCCATAACCGTATCCGCAAGTTCTTCGGTCCCGATGACGTAGGTTTCGGGAACTATTTCCCAATCGTCGATCTGGCCATCGATTCGCGGTATCATATTGGCGGGAAATTGAAAAATCTTGAATTCTTTGTCGGCTCTTTCAAGCGCCTGCGAAGCAGCGGCCGATAACAAGACCAAGCCCAGTACTCCAGCCAATTTAGCTGCCATGATTCACCTTTCATCAAGAGAATTAATAAATATCTAAAAAGAACCCCGGCGGCCTAGGGGGACAACTCGGGCCCCCCGTAAGAGGGCATGTTAACGTTGCGCCGCATCTGCAAATCCAAGCGTACTTGCGTCGCCGGCGGCAACTTTACGCACAGGTGACGATCGTCGACCGCCAGCGTGCGCGTCTGCGTCTCCAGCGGTGCCGCTGCGTAGGCCCCTTGCTTGCCGGGGTAGGAACTGGTCGCCACATCATAGGTGAGCGCCGCAAAATCGTGCTCGCCCAGCCCGCCTGCCTGCACGATCACTTCGCGGGCGGCAAAAGGTGAGGTATTGACCAGTTGCACCACCG
>CAXFTV010000100.1:0-6217 GCA_964005845.1 uncultured bacterium | reverse complement strand
GTTGCTCTATCCAGCTGAGCTACGAGGGCGAGATTTCGGCGTTCTGAACAATCATAAATTAATTGAAAGAACGCCCCGGTCAAGGTTTGTTCTCCTGCTCTAAGCTTTTCACCCTTCAAAAGCCGAAATCCACAAAGAGAATGTGCTTTTTTCTCCGACCGTCCATCTTTCTATTGACAATGGGAAAAACTACCGTACTTTTACACCTCCAAGAGCAACAAATACTCCCCCTTTGCCTGACAATTTTGAGGCTACGAACTCCACCCCCTGGCCTCTATTACAGAATAAATTTTTAGATGGCTCAGATATTTCCTCGTAGTGCTAATTGGGTGTCAACTGCCAGCATTGTCGTAGGTCTCGTCGTCGTCGGTTCCCTGCTTGGCTTTATCCTCAACATCAACCGCATCGACTATGTCAGCCAGGTTAATGTACCGCGCGATCAACCCGTCCCCTTCAGCCACAAGCACCATGTAACCGGCATGGGGATCGATTGCCGCTACTGCCACACCACGGTTGAAAAAACTGCATTTGCCGGTATTCCGCCTACCGAGACCTGCATGAGTTGCCACTCCCAGATCTGGACCGAAGCACCCATTCTCGAACCGGTTCGCGCAAGTTTTCGCGACAATGTACCCATCGAATGGACTCGCGTTCACGACCTTCCAGATTTTGTCTACTTCGATCATAGCATACACATAAACAAAGGCATCGGTTGCCAGACCTGCCACGGGCAGGTTGACCAGATGCCGCTGATGTGGAAAGAAAATACTCTGAACATGGAATGGTGCCTGGAGTGCCATCGGGCTCCCGAAAAGTTCATTCGCCCTCGCGAGCAAGTTTTTAATATGACCTGGACCGCGCCCGACGATCAGGAAAAACTGGGCAAACAGCTCGTTGAGGAGTACCAAGTCAAAAAAGTACAATTAACCGATTGCTCGATCTGCCATCGCTAATGGATGAAAAAATAACACGCAAAAGCCTTCAAGTTAAGGACATACGCACCCGTCTTTCACAGAACGGCGGTCGGGCCTACTGGCGTAGCCTGGATGAACTCGCCAACACCGACGAGTTTCAAGAGATGGTCCAGCGGGAATTCCCCGATCAAGCCTCTGAGATGAAGGACCCTGTAAGCAGGCGCAACTTTTTAAAATTGATGGGGGCCTCCCTAGCCTTTGGAGGACTTACCGGCTGCACAATCCAACCTCCTGAGAAAATCGTCCCCTTTGTGCGCGCTCCAGAGAACTTGATCCCCGGCAAGCCTTTGTACTTTGCCTCCGCCATGTCTCTTGGAGGTGTAGCAACGGGTATCCTGGTCGAAAGCCATATGGGCAGGCCCACCCATATCGAAGGCAATCCGGAACATCCCGCCAGCCAGGGCGGAGTCAACGCGCTCATACAAGCTTCAATTTTGGATCTTTACGACCCCGACCGGGCTCAGGTTGTCAAAAATGCAGGGATGATCAGCACCTGGGATGCCTTCACCCAGGCTCTCGGCAAAAATTTAACAACACAGCAGTTCAAAAAGGGCAAAGGCCTCAGGATTCTCACCGAGACCCTAACCTCTCCAACCCTTGGCCATCAGCTTAAAACCCTGCTCGAAAAATTTCCCGCAGCCCGCTGGCACCAGTATGAACCCGCTAACCGAGACAATGTCCGAGCAGGATCAATACTCGCCTTTGGTGAAGCGGCCAACACCTATTACGACTTCTCCAAAGCAGATGTCATCCTTTCACTGGATGCAGATTTCACCTTCAGCGGTGCGGGCAATACGCGTTATGCCCGCGACTTCGCTGCCCGCCGGCGAGTCGCAGAAGCTACTGAGTCAATGAACCGCCTCTACGCGGTGGAAAGTACTCCCAGCGCCACGGGCAGCATTGCCGATCACCGCTTGGCCCTCAATTCGGGTGAGTTAGAGGCGCTGACCCTGGCCCTGGCCGAAAAACTGGGAGTGGCGTTGAAATCCAACCCGGAATCCACCCCCTACAATGACCACTCGGGCTGGCTCGATCCCCTGGTGCGCGATCTCAAAAAACACAGCGGCTCCAGCCTGGTAATCGCCGGCGATTACCAGCCACCAGCTATCCATGCCCTCGTCCATGCCATAAATCAAAACCTGGGCAATGTCGGCAAAACGGTCCACTACACCGAGCCGCTCGAGGTCGAATCTGTAGATCAGAATCAATCCTTGACTGAACTGGTACATGACATGCGGGCCGGCCAGGTGGATATGTTGATAATTGTGGGCGGCAATCCAATTTTCAATGCTCCGATGGACCTCGACTTTGCAAGTGCGCTCAGAAAGGTCGAATTCCGCGCCCACATGGGCCTGTACGAAAACGAAACATCTGAACTTTGCCACTGGCACCTTCCCGAATCTCACTATTTGGAAACCTGGGGAGATGCCCGCGCTTACGACGGCACTGTGTCTATAGTCCAACCGCTTATCCAGCCGCTGTATGGCACCAAGTCTCCCTATGACCTCCTGGGAACTTTGATTGGCCAAGGCGGCAAACCCGTGCTCGACATTTTGCGCGCCTACTGGCTCGACCAGAACCTCGCCCTCGACTTTGAGAAATTTTGGCAGCAGTCCCTGCACGACGGCCTACTTTCCCAAAGCGCTCTACCCCGCAAAGATCTCCGGGTCGATTCAACGCTCCAAGTTTCTCCAGAACTCGGAAAGAACCTGGAAGAAGAAGAACTCGAACTAATACTGCGTCCGGATGCCACGATCTGGGACGGCCGCTATGTCAATAATGGCTGGCTGCAGGAAACCCCCAATCCAATCACCAAACTGACCTGGGACAACGCCGCACTTATAAGTCCTGACACTGCCGAACGCCTGGGTCTTAAAAACGAGCAGGTCGTCAAGCTGGATTATGCCGGACAGACGCTGAGCGTCCCCGTTTGGCTGGTGCCCGGACAGGCCAGTGATGTAGTTGCCCTGCATCTGGGATATGGCCAGAACCACAGCGGCCGGGTCGGCAATGGCACCGGTTTTAATGCCTATGCCCTGCGCAACTCCTCCGCTCAATGGGGCGGGGCGGGGCTAAAATTAAACGCGACCTTTGACTATCATTCCCTGGCCAGTACGCAGGATCACCATAGCATGGAAGGCCGTCATCTGGTTCGCCATGGGGATCTTGAACAGTTTGCAAAACACCCCACTTTTGCCCAGGAAGAGGGTCATAACTTTCCCGAAGATCTGACCCTTTACTCGGGTTTTGAATACAACGGCAATGCCTGGGGCATGACCATTGACCTGAATGCCTGCATCGGTTGCAACGCATGTTCCGTGGCCTGCCAGTCCGAAAATAATATCCCCATCGTCGGCAAAGATGAAGTCCTAAACGGTCGAGAAATGTCATGGATTCGCATTGATCGTTACTATACCGATCTCGACGAGCCCGAAATTTTCCACCAACCCGTTCCCTGTCAGCAGTGCGAAAATGCGCCATGCGAACTGGTCTGTCCGGTTACCGCTACTTCACACAGTGCCGAAGGCCTCAACGACATGGTTTACAATCGCTGTGTTGGAACTCGATACTGTTCCAACAACTGTCCCTACAAAGTCAGACGTTTCAACTTCTTGCAGTACGCAGACCGGGACTCCGAAAGTCTCAAATTGCAAAATAATCCCGATGTCACAGTGCGCTACCGCGGCGTTATGGAAAAGTGCACTTACTGCGTCCAGCGCATCAACAGCGCTAGGATAGAGTCCAAAAAATCGGGAGAACCTATCCGCGATGGCCAGATCAAAACTGCCTGCGAACAGGCCTGTCCCACCGAAGCTATAGCTTTTGGCGATATCAATGATTCCAAGGGTAGAGTGGGCCGTCTCAAAGCCAGCCCCCTCAATTACGAAATTCTAAACGAGCTTAATACCCGGCCCCGCACATCCTATCTGGCCCGTATAAAAAATCCAAACCCGGAGATAGTCGAGAGCTGATATGTCAGAGGCCGCTAAACCGTCTGAAAAACAATATATTCCCCCACCCTCGGAGCTAGGTTCCGGGCAGACTTCCTACACCTCAATTACTGAAAAAATCAGTTCGGTTGTCCTGACCCGTTCCACCCCTCTTGTCTGGTTCATTTCCTTATTAGTAGGTTTCACCCTCCTGCAGGCACTACTCATTGCCGTCGCCTACCTCTTTTATGAAGGAACGGGAATTTGGGGCCTGAATATCCCCATCGGCTGGGGCTTTGCCATTATCAACTTTGTCTGGTGGATCGGGATTGGCCATGCCGGCACTCTAATCTCAGCTGTCCTGCTACTATTCAGGCAGAAGTGGCGCACCTCTATAAATCGCTCGGCCGAAGCTATGACCATCTTTGCCGTAATGTGCGCTGCTATGTTTCCGCTCATCCACACCGGACGGCCCTGGCTGGCGGCATACTGGCTTTTGCCCTATCCCAATTCGATGGATATATGGCCCCAGTTTCGCAGTCCTCTTATCTGGGACGTCTTTGCGGTTTCTACCTATTTTTCGGTCTCGCTGGTCTTTTGGACTCTGGGCATGATCCCCGATTTTGCCAGTTTCCGCGACCGGGCTAAAAATCGCATCACCCAGATTATTTTTGGCGTTTTGGCCATGGGCTGGCGCGGCTCTGCCATCCACTGGGAACGCTACGAAATGGCTTCGCTATTACTTGCAGGCCTCGCCACCCCGCTGGTCCTTTCAGTCCATAGTGTCGTTAGCCTCGACTTCGCCGTCTCCATCATACCCGGATGGCATACGACAATTTTTCCGCCCTATTTCGTTGCCGGGGCCATCTTCGCGGGATTTGCCATGGTCCTGACCCTGATGATTCCGGTGCGGCGCATCTATGGCTTGCAGGACTTTATTACCGATCGCCACCTCGAAAATATGGCCAAAGTCATGCTGGTTTCCGGGCTGATCGTCGGTTATGGCTATTTTATGGAACAGTTTATGGCCTGGTACAGCGCCAGCGTCTTCGAAGGCTATATGATGCAAAACCGGATGCACGGTCCCTATGGTAGTTATTACTGGGCCCTCATCCTTTGCAATATATTAGTCCCCCAACTACTCTGGATAAAATCCTGCCGCACCAGTACAATCTGGCTTTTCGTCGTGTCTATGTTCATAAATGTGGGCATGTGGTTGGAGCGCTTCATCATCGTGGTAACCAGTCTGCACCGGGACTTCATGCCCTCTTCCTGGGATATGTACCACCCCACCATCTGGGACTGGGCCACCTATATCGGCACTATTGGTCTCTTCCTCTTCTTGTTTGTCCTCTTCATCCGGGGACTGCCCTTGATAGCAATCCATGAAATACGGACCCTCCTGCCCATTGGAGGCAAAAAGAGTTAAGCACGATGAATAAAGAAACGGCTCCACCCTTTTTTGGTCTGATGGCCGAATTCGAAGCCCCAGAAGATCTTCTCAGTGCAGCTAAACGGGCCTACGAAGCTGGTTATCGCAAGCTCGATGCCTACTCTCCCCTGCCCATACACGGTCTGGGAGCGGCCATAGGATTCCCCAAAACTAACCTTGGTTACGTCACCTTTATATGTGGCCTGCTAGGTGCAATCAGCGGCTACGGTCTGCAGTACTGGGTCCACGTCATCGACTATCCCCTCAATATTGCCGGACGTCCCCTGCACAGCGGCCCAAGTTTTATTCCCGTAGCTTTTGAAATGACCATACTCTTTGCAGCTTTTGGCACCTTTCTGGGCTTGCTAATCGCCAATAGGCTACCCACACCCTACCATCCAGTCTTCAATGCCCCAAATTTTGAGCGGGCGAGCCAGGATCGTTTCTTTCTCTGCATCGAAGCCGAGGATCCCCAGTTTGATTCTGCCGAGACCAGGCGCTTCCTCGAAGGCCTGAATCCGCAGGAGGTATCCCAAGTTGAGCACTAAACACATTGCTTTGCACAAGGGCGCAAGGTGGCTTTGGGGCAATCTTGCCCTCCTCCTTATTTTCAGTTCGGGTTGCGAGTTGCGGCAGGCCATGTACGACCAGCCCAGATACGAACCCCTGGAGGCATCTAATTTCTTTGCCGATGGCCTTTCTGCTCGGCAACCCATCGAAGGTACGGTGGCGCGGGGGCAATTGCGCTTCGACCAACATCTCTACGAGGGCAAGGTCAACGGAGAACTGGCCACGACATTACCCTTACCTATGAGTAAGGAATTTTTGCAAAGAGGCCAGAATCGCTTCGACGTCTTTTGCTCCCCCTGTCACGACCGCAC
>CAXFTV010000099.1:0-1748 GCA_964005845.1 uncultured bacterium | reverse complement strand
TGATATCCTCGTCTGGGGCGAAGAAATTGGGCTGTAGTACGCCCGCCTGCAGCGAGTCCGGGGCGAGGGCGTCCTCCAGCTGCGAGGCCGACCAATCGAGCTCCCTGAAATCGATGCCGATTTCCTCCAGACTATCCCTTTCCGCCGCGGAAAAGGGGGTGCCGATGCGGTAGACGATTACGCCCGATGCAACGCGCGCATTGAGAGCGAGGGCAATAAATACAAGCAGGAATATTCCCGTCTTCATCTGGCTGAGAGATTTGGAGGAAGGTGAAACCATTTATTAAAACGTTAAGCGCCCGTCGGATGGTGAATGTCCATGCGCGGCTGGTTGCGCTCGAGTGCCGGTGCGGCCGAACGCACTATTGATGGATAATATGAAATTGTCGGGGCAGGAACAAGACGTTAATTTCACATCCATATGATATGGCTTTCTAGTCAACCAGACCTGATACCGCAAGACTTTCTCCGTTTTCGCCGTCCAAATAAAGGGCTGAAACGTCCTGCCGATGCGCAGGAGTTGTGCCGCAAAACCTATACTCTATAGATAAATGGTCGATATTCCACAGTCAAGTCCCCACTTATAACCACCCTTCATAAACCATCCGGTAATTGCAAAGTGAAAGAGGCCAATCCGCTCACCGCCCGACCTCTGCCGCCACCCCGAATATCAACGCCTCCAAAGCCCAGCCATCCCCCTTCCGGCAAAAGTCTTCACCCTGCTTGACACAGCTACCCGGGCACAGTACCCTGTTCCCAGGAAGGACCGCCAATCAAAGAGGACCGTGCCAATGCAAACCGTCAGAGTCGGATTCGTCGGCGGCGGCGAACACGCTCGCATGAGCCTGCTGCCGAGCCTGCGCCACGCCTTTGGCGGCGCCCCCACCGGGCTGCCGTCGCTGGTGTCCAGCCACGCCGGCGAAAGCCTGCCCCCCCTTCAGGGCCGGCTCGTGGCCCTGGCCGAACACAAGCGCCCCCACGCCGAGCGCATCGCCGCCTTTCACGGCATCGGGGAAATCTACACCAACCACCGGGAAATGCTCGAAAACGCCGCACTCGACTGCGCCATCGTCTGCCTGCACCCGCGTCTGCAGGTGGACGCGGCCATCGATTGCCTGGACGCCGGACTGCACGTCTTCGTGGAAAAACCCCCGGCAGAAACTCTGAAAGAGGGCCTGCGTCTGCGGGAAGCCGCCCAACGCAACAACAAAAATGTGGGCGTGGCCTTCATGAAGCGGTTTTCCCTGCCCTATCTGCGCGCCCGCGCCATCACCCAGCTGCCGCAATTCGGTCAACCGAGCATGTACGAGGCGCGCTTCACCTACGGCCAGTACCCGGTCGAAGTCTACAACTTCCTCAACGGCTTTGGCGTCCACCACCTCGATCTGCCGCGCTACTTCATGGGTGCAATCGAGACGGTGCAGGCCGAGCGCGTCTCGCGCGGCGCCGGTCTGGACGGCTACGCCATCACCCTGCGCTTTGCAAACGGCGGCCTCGGACTGGTCAACATCAACTGTCTCGAATCCACCTATACCAACTGGAGCGAGCGCCTTTCCATCTCCGGCGTGGGCAGCAGCGTCTTTGTGGAAAACTGGCGCCGCGTCATCGCCTATGTGGCCGGCGAAGAGGGGCCGCGCTACTGGGAGCCCGAGGACATCCAGCCCACCGACGATGCCAACAATCTGCACCTGCACGGTTTTGTCGGCGAGATCCGCGACTTTGTCGCCAGCGTCGCCGAAAACCGCAAG
>CAXFTV010000098.1:0-4200 GCA_964005845.1 uncultured bacterium | reverse complement strand
TACCAGCGAATTGCGCTTCGAGTTGATGGCGGCGACCGGGATTCCCTTCGAAGCCATCGTCATCAATGCCTCGCACACCCACAGCGGCTCCATGACTGGCTTCGAGGGCTATGCCACGCTCGCACCCAAACCCGCAGATATGCAGGCCTATGAGAGCGCCCTGCTCCAGCAGACGGTTAAAATGGCGCGCGAAGCCATCACCTTGCTGAGGCCGGCAGAAGTGCTCCTTGCAAGGGGGACCTCGGAGATCGGCATCAACCGCCGCCGACGCGATGCGGAGGGCAACATGGGGATGGGACCGGATCCGCATGGCGCCTACAATCCTGATCTGTGGGTAATGGAGGTAAAAGCGGGCTCCAGGCACTACGTTGCTTTTTCATACGGCTGTCATCCAGTACTTGTTTACGGCTTCGCCTGGGCCGGAATTTCGGCAGATTGGCCCGGGGTCTGCCGCAAGCACCTCGAAACAACCCTCGGCGCCCAAGTGCAAGCCCAGTTTATCCAGGGGTTGGCCGGCAATGTGCGGCCCCGGCAGGTGGCCGATTTGGAGAAGGGGATATTCCGCAAACCGACGACGGCCGCGGACCACGTCGCAGCGGGGACCCAGATCGCCGGCGATGTACTGGCAGCCCTAAAGCATGGAGAGCAAGTAGAATTGGATCTGGCTGCAGTGGCTGGTTTTGCCCTTTTGCCCCGCGATATGGACCGGGTTTTGCCGCTGGAACACTGGCGCTCATTGGCGGCGCAGGACGACGAACTCAACCGCAATATCGGTGCCTATTGGTCCGAGCGCCTGGAAAAGGGACCGCCGCCGGTAGCAGTGGTGCCCTGGGGCATCGGTCTGCTGCAGTTGGCACCGGGAGAAATCATCGCCTGGATGGCGGGCGAGCCTCTGGCGGAGTGGTTGGGATTATTGCGCCAATGGCTGGGCAATGAAAAACTCGGCGCCTGGGGCTATTGTCAGGACGGACGCTGCTATATCCCCACCGACGAAATCATCGCCCAGGGTGGTTACGAGGTCATCCCATCCAACACTTATAACAAAAGTGGACCAGCGCCCTTCGCGATGGGAATCAACGAAGTGGCGAAGCGGGCTTTCCTGGATCTGGCAGCCCAGTTGGCCGCGGGCAAATAGCTTTTGGCAATGAAGATGAGTGCGTTGCTCTAAAGTCCTGGAGACCGACTCTGTTTCTCAGGCCCGCAAAAGCGAAAGACTTAAAAAGGAGTGTAACCCCATGCCGAAATCAGTGCGCCTCAGCGTGATCGGCGCAGGCAGCGCAACTTTCTCCCTAGGTCTCGTCAAGGACCTCTGCCTTACCGAGAATCTTGCGGGCAGCCACGTAACCTTTATGGATATCGATACCGCCAGGCTCGCGGCTGTGACCACGATGGCCGCCCGCTATACGGCCGAAATCGGGTCCGACCTCAGCTTCGAGCAAACGACCTCGCTGCAGGACGCGTTAAAGGATGCCGACTTTGTCATCAATACGGCCGCGGCTCAGAGCCACTACCACCAGGTGGACATGCGGAAGGTCTATGCCAGAAATGGGTACTACTACCGCGGCCCCGGATTCGGGGACTACTACAATTTCAACCTGATGCTGGACGTGGTTCGCCAAATGGAACGGATCTGTCCCGATGCCTGGCTGATCCAATCCGGCAATCCCGTCTTCGACGGCTGCACCCTGATGACCCGCGAGAGCGCTATCAAGGTATGCGGTCTTTGCCACGGGCACTACGGTTATCACCACATTGCAGCGACGCTGGGACTGGATCTCGAGCGCATCTCCTTCCAGGCCCCCGGTGTCAACCACTGTATCTGGATGACCCATTTTCTCTATGAGGGCGAAGACGCCTATCCGCTGATCGACAAGTGGATCCAGGACGAGGGAGAAAACTACTGGGAAACCCACCTTGCCAGCGGCACCCACGATATCCAGCTTTCGCGGGGGGCCGTCCACCAGTACCGGCTCTATGGGCTTTTTCCCATCGGGGACTCCCCCCGCCTGGGAAATTGGTGGTATCACACCGACATCGAGACAAAAAAGTGGTGGTTTGGCCAACCCTATGGCGGTCCGGATACGCATATCGCCCGGCCCGTTCACGTCGAGAAACTGGAGCGGCGACTCGAGCAGATCCGCGCCGCCAGCCAGGAACCGCAAGCGAAGATGACGGAACTATTCGGGACGCAGAAGACGCGCGAGCAGCAGGTGCCGATCATCGACGCGCTGACGAATGATACAGAGGGCCAGTTCCAGGTGAACGTGCCGAACAAGGGTGCCATAGACGGGATTGACGACGACGTAGTGGTAGAGGTCCCCGCCCTCATCAACCAGAAGGGCATTCAGCCGCTCCAGGTGGGAAAGCTGCCAAAGAAAATCATGCTAGAACAGTTGCTTCCGGCGATTCTGCAAATGGAACACGGTTTGGAAGCATATAAGACGGGCGATAAGAGCATGCTGCTCTGGTCCGCCCTAAACGACGGCCAAACCCGGTCGTATAAGCAGGCCTACACGGCGCTGGAAGACATCCTGCAGCAGCAGGGCAATGAAGGGGTCAACGAGCACTTCCGCTACCCCTGGCCGGTGGATCACGAGTCGGTTTATCTCGACGAGTAGCCTTTCCCCAGGCTTTCCCAGGCTTAGTAGTGATTGACACCAAGCCTAAAAATAATTTTATTTTTATACAAATGCACTTCCCTATAGATCCATTGCAAGCGCGCCAAACCAGATTTGAGCATCCTCATATCCAATAAAATATCTGCTCTGCGGCGCCACACGTGAGCATCTCAACTTCAAGGAGGCTATCAATGGATTTATCAAGTCGTACTTTCTCCACTTAGATCATATTTCCCAACTGAGCCCTTACCTCTTTGAGCTGGCCAATAAATCCTTCGCCAAATTCCCTGAGAGATAGACCATGGCTACTACTATCCAGAAGTCATTATGGAGTACCACCCTCGCAGTCTGTCTAATGTGCGCAGATTTATCGGCCCTTGTCATCTACCGATTCGGTGGCGAATCACATCCCCCACCTAGCGAACTTTCCGCCCCAGGCGGAGAGGAGGTGCGTTTCGTGCAATTGCGCTGGACGGATCTGGATCCCAACCTGGGGGGGCACGTTTCCCGGCTCGACCTGGATGAACAATGGATCAGAGCACAGGAACACGATCCTGAGGTGAATATCGCCCCTAGCTTCAGGGAGAGGGGTGGCCGTCCGGGAACTATCTGGAGAAACGGGGAAAAATACTCGAGTGCATTTGACGGCGACCTCAGTACTGCCTGGATGGCGAGCAGATATCTTTGCTCCGAATCCGTATGGGGATGCGATGAGTATGGAAGACCTGGCATTTTCGAAATATTCCTCGGCGACGCATTTCCCATCGATAGGATCAAAATCGTCTCAGGACTGGCTGACCCGAGCGCCACTGTGCGCAACCTCAGAATAGAGCTTGGCGAATGGTCGGACAGGCAGTGGTTGGTGCGCGAAGATCTCGAGATTAGAGACAACCGGGAGCAGTACCGGGTGATCCCTATTAGTTATGACCAGCCGGTCTCCGAGATTATATTCAGACTGGCCGAGCACGACCGCCCGTGGGAAGTTGGAGAGGTCGAAGTATACGCAAAGGGCTTTGTCGAGAAATCTACCTATGTGTCCGACATCATAGACTTCGGCGAGTTGACGGCCTGGGGTGAACTGAGATGGTCCGGTTTCAAAAACCCAGGTGCCGAGCTGCTTATCCGGACCCGGAGCGGGACAGATGCAGATCCGGATATCCACTGGAAATATACCGGCCGCGGCAATGAACGCATAAAAGTGACCGGCGCCCAGTATGACGAGCTAGGCTTCGGCCAGAAAGCCGGTACGACCTACGATCTCGACAACTGGACCTTCTGGTCAGAAGCCTACAATTTTGCCGACAGTACCGGAACGCCCGTGGCCTCTTTGAGTCCCCGTCGTCACCTGCAATTCCAGGTCGAAATGGTTCCCTCCGGCGAGGCCAGCAGCGGTCTCGATTTTCTCGAACTCCGTGCCTCGACGCCGCCCGTGGCTTCCGAACTGCTGGGCGAAATTTTTCCCTTCGAGCTACAAGTGGGGCATGTTTCTCGTTTCACCTATGCTCTGAAACCAACGTTCAAGGGGCATGACACCGGCTTCGACCACTTGAGGATGAAAACCTCTACCGGGCGATTGCTCGCG
>CAXFTV010000097.1:0-9819 GCA_964005845.1 uncultured bacterium | reverse complement strand
CTCCCCCGATCCCCCCCATGCGGACCACCGAGGGGCCAATCCGCATCAAGCGGTCCCATATTCTCAAAGTCGACCTGATCCGTCCCTCCACCACCACTACCCGCGTCTGCTCCCAGGTATAACTCGAATCACCCTCAATATAGCGCCTGTAGCGCTCGTGTCCATCGGGGCGATTTATCAGGCACAGCAGCTCGATCATTTCTTCGATTTCGCCTTCGTACATCCCTCTGGTTTGCATCATTTACTCCTCATCACAGGATAGGAAAGGACGGCGCCCCGCCCACGGTTGGGCCTCTTCGAGCTGACTGGCCAAGCGGAAAAGGGTAGCTTCATCGCCATAGGGGGCGGCAAAATGGGTTCCCACGGGCAAATTTTCTGCCCCCCAAAACAGGGGAACGGACATAGCGGGCTGTCCAGTGGCATTAAAAATCTGGGTAAAAGGCATGAAGGCCAGCACCCTTTCGAGTCCTTCTCGGGCGGAATTAAACCGCGAAAAATCGAAGCTGCCCAACGGCACCGGCGGTTCGGCAAGAGTCGGCGTGAGCCAGATATCCCAGCGGCAGAAGAAGTGGGCCATAGTCCGGCTCAGCTTCTGTAGCGTTCCCAGGGCCTGCAGGTAAGCCCCAGCGCTGACGCGGCAGCCTCTTTCGTACATGTACCAGGTCAGCGGTTCAAAATCGCCTTCGTGAAATTGGCGTTTCTGGCGGTGGGCAATGCCGTCTATAGACGCCGCCATGCCGGCGGCGAACACCGTATCAAAAGTATCCTCCACCAGCTCCCCATCCAGGTTGGGAGCTGCCTCCTCAACTTCATGGCCAAGCAACTCGCATAATTGCGCCGCCCGGCGCACAGCGGCGGCACAATCGGGGTGTACCTCAAGACCTCTCAAAGTCCGGTCACTGAAGGCGATCCGCAACCGTCCGGGATCCACTCCCACTTCCTGGGAAAAGGGACGCTGTGGAGGCACTGCCCAATACGGAGCGCCCGCATCCGGCCCCGCAGTGGCGTCCAGCAAAGCCGCGCTGTCCCGCACCGAACGGGTCAGGGCATGTTCGCACAGCAACCCGCCCATTACATCCCCCAGATCCGGTCCCAGCGGATTCCGCCCTCGGGTAGGTTTGAGCCCAAAGACCCCACAACACGAAGCGGGCATGCGGATTGAACCACCGGCGTCGTTGCCGTGCGCCATGGGCACCATTCCCGCGGCCACGGCGGCCGCCGCACCACCACTGGATCCGCCGGTCATGCGCTCGGGGTTCCAGGGATTGCGGGTGGGCCCGTAAAGACGGGGCTCGGTGGTAGCATGGCACCCCAATTCGGGCGTGTTGGTCAAGCCCACGAAGATAAGACCCGCCTCTTTTAGCCGCACCACCAGTTCGCTGTCGTGAGTGGCGATATTATCCCGCAGAACCGCGGCCCCGGAACTCATGCGCGCGCCGCTACACGAAGCGACCAGATCCTTGAGCAAAAAGGGCACGCCGGGGAATATGCCCGCCGAGTTTGTCGCCGCTTCGTTTCGCGCCTCATCGAATAGAGGGGTAATCACTGCGTTGAGCGCTGGATTCACCTTTTCAATCCGCTCAATGGCGGCCTCTACCAACTCGCTGGCCCGGACTTCCCCACGGCACACCATTTCGGCCTGGGCTGTGGCATCGACAAAAGCCAGTTCTTCGCCTAGTGCCATTCGCTTTCTCCTGCAAAGCTAAAAAAAATTGCTCATTCCTCGCGACCGGCGTTGACCCCCAAGCCACGGCGATAAGCTTCCAGTGAAATGAGATCCTCGGGAAAGACATTGCCTATATTGACCTGGCTTCCATAACGCGCCACCAGCTGCCGCCGCATGCGGTGGATATCGTGTGCTGAAACTCCGGTGATCCAGGGACCCGGCAGCTCGAACATAATTTTCTCCACTCCGACCGCCCGCACCACATCTTCTACCTCCCTGGCCGTATCCGCATCGTCTCCAATTAATTCTGCTGCCTCCAGTAAAACGATGCTGGAACCCGCCTCCAGACAGGCCAGCGTATCCTCGACCAGGGGAATCCCCTTGTCCAGACCCTCCTTTTTCCCCACCTCGCCCAGGACCTTCAAATCGAACTCCTCGACCGCCCGGCGGATCATCCGCACCTTCCACTCTACCCCTGCATCTACCAAGTTGTCCGAGACCTCAACCCAGTGATATCCCGCTTCCAGCACGGCCGGAAAGTACAACTCGCTACGCCCTTCTACTTCGGCGTACTCCAGGTACATGCCGCCGGGGAAAGGCTCCACCTGATGCGCCCGATAAGCCTTTATTTTTCCCTGTAATAAATCATTTTCGAGCAGGCGGGAAATCCCCACGGCAACCTTGCCAAACTCAAAATGAGCTGCGCCCGTCACCAATAAATCCTCCAGGGCATTGGGCCCCATGCCCCAATCTATCACCATGGTCAGCCCCTGCTGCCGCGGTTTGGCTGCGCGTTCTTTTCCATCCAGGCCTGCAAAGATATGTGGGCTCATTTTCCGTCCTTTGAGAAATCTATGTGCTTTTCCTTTTGGGGCTTAAATTAACGCCTCGTTCCGGCCCCTTCAAGCTAAATGTGCAGTTTAGCCGACAGCCCCTCCACTTTAATCCCGACTAGGAGTCACCGGCTGGATTGTCCCGTCTTTACCTGGGGCCGGCGGTGCCAATGACGCCCGCCATCCCAACCCCGCACCGGGCGGAGCGCCACGACTTTACCTGCTTTGGCCATGCCCCAGTAATCCCCGGCTTCGAAACGGAACCGGGCCCATTTGCCGGCCCAGTGGAGCGCATGTGCGCCCGGCGTGCCCGCCCACATTCCGCCCGTTTTGGGGCCCCTGAAAAAAGCCGGCAGAAAAACTTAAACCGGCATTTGCTACTAAGAATCAGAACATCCAGCGTCTAGAGCAACTAATCGAGGCTTTTAAACGAGATGAGAGACTTGATTAGTTGCGCGGAAAACAGTATAATCTGGCCTTGCGCGACAACTGATTTTTGCAGCTACCCAAAAGCAGATACCCAAGTGGCTAAGGACCCGGAGAAACGTTAAAAGCGGCGTTTATCTGGAGGGCGGCCGCAACCCAGTACTCCGGGTAATTTGCCCGGGGAAGCAGAGATCCGGGCTCATAAAACCCCAGCGCTCAGCCCCCCATACGAGCAAGCGCCGACACTTTGCAATACCTTAACTCAGAGGAGAACGAAATGAGCGAAAACCTGCCCTTGTTACCGACCAGTGTCATCGGCAGCTACGCCATGCCCGGCTGGTTCTGGACTGCAGTGGACCAAATCGATCAGGAAAAATACGGCCCCTCCGATATCAGGGAAACCTTTGACGACGCCGTCAATCTGGCCATGCTCGACCAGCAGCGCGCTGGCGTAGATGTAATAACGGATGGCGAAATGCGGCGCTGGTATTTTGTTCAGAGTTTCTACAAGAATTTTTCGGGTCTGGAAACCAGACCGGTCCTCCGCCAGACCGGACTCTACGGCTATGACAGCGTACCCCGCTGGTGGCCAACGGAACGCATTCAGGTACCTGCCGGCCTGGGTCTTGTAGAAGAGTTCGAGTATGCCAAAAAGCACACCGACCGCCCCCTCAAAGCCACCTGTCCAGGCCCCCTCACCCTGACTATCCACATCCAGTTGCGCGATGATAAGATCTACAAAGACCGCATCGAGCTGGCCTATGAATTTGCCGATGTGGTCAACCGGGAATTAAAAGACTTGGTGGCCGCGGGAGCCGACTTCATCTATCTTGACGAACCTTCTTTCTCAATCATTCCGGGTCGAGACAACAACTGGATCGATCTTTTCAACCGCACTGTAGAGGGAGTGGAATCCAAAGTCGGTCTCCACATATGTTTTGGCAACCTGGGTAGCCGCCCCCGCGGCAAGCGGCGCTACGACTGGATGATGGAAGATATCATGCGCGCAAATGCACAGCAGATTTCGCTGGAATTCGCCAACCGCGAAATGGTAGAGTTAGAGCTGTGCAGCGAAATCGCCCAGGAAAAAGAGGTCTCAGCCGGCCTGGTGGATGTCAAATCTTTCTACATTGAAACACCCGAAGATATTGCCGAGCGCGTGCGCCAGACGCTCGAATACGTCCCCGCGGAAAAGCTCTGGATAACTCCGGACTGCGGCTTCTTCCAGGTGCCTCGCTGGCTGGCCTTTCAAAAGATCAAAAATATGGTCAAAGGGGTGCAAATCGTACGGCGGGAGCTGGAAGGCTAAGCTCCCTTCAATCCACAGCGGAATCGAAACATGACTGTCGGCGACTTGCTATTCCAAACAGCCGCTCGCCTGCCCGATAAAGAGGCGCTGGTATACCGGGAAACCCGCCGGAGTTACGCCCAACTCCTGGATCGCGTCGACCGGCTGGCCAATGGTCTGATGGATCTTGGACTGCGCCCAGGCGATCGACTTGGTCTCTACCTGTTCAACTCCAGCCAGGCCTACGAAGCGCTGCTGGCCGGTGCCCGCAGCGGGCTGGTCTTCGTGCCCCTGAACTTCATGCTCAGCGGCCAAGAGCTGGCCACTATAATTCGCCATGCCGGGGTGCGGGCCGTGGTCACCGAACCCGATCTCTTTCATATTCTGGCTCCAGTACTGCCCGAATTGCCAGCACTGGAACATATTATCGGCCTGGAAGAATTATCTGCAACCTCCCTTGCTTACGAGGAACTGATACAGTGTGCGCCAGCAACGCCGCCCGACGTTTCGGTGCGCGCAGATGATTTATTCGCCCTCATGTACACCAGCGGTACTACGGGATTACCCAAAGGGGTCATGCTGACCCACCGAAATATCACCTCTCACGCCGAACACATGGCAAGAGACTACCAGATCGGCGAACCCAGCCGAGGGTTTATCGCCCTGCCCTATTTCGTCGGCGCCTCCCTCAACGGCATTGGCCTGCCCTGCATTGCCCAGGGCGGCACCGTAATAATCCTGCGACGCTTTACCCCTCAAGTTTTCGTCGACGCCATCGCCGCAGAGCGCATCACCCACGTCCAGGTAGTCCCAACCCTGCTGGTCCGGCTGCTCGAATCGGCATCACTGAGCGCTGCCGACACCAGTAGCCTGGAGGTATTCGGCTACGGTTCCGCGCCCATGCCGGTAGACCGGCTCAAACAGGCTCTGTCTCACTTTGGCCCCATCTTTGCGCAGATGTACGGGCTGACGGAAACCTGTGCCATGGCCACCTGTCTGCGCCGGGAAGAACATCTGCTGGAAGGCGCCGAAGCCATCCGCCTGGGTTCGTGTGGCCGTGCGGTGGAGGGAGTCGAGGTGCGCCTCGTCGACGCGGCTGGGAATCCCGTTCAAACGGGGGAAGTGGGCGAGGTGGTCATTCGCGGTCCCACCCTCATGCGGGGCTACTGGGACATGCCCGAGCTGAGCGCCGAAGCCATGCGGGACGGCTGGTTCCGTTCTGGCGATCTGGCCTACCAGGACGAGGAAGGTTATATTTTCCTCACCGATCGCAAAAAAGACATGATTATCAGCGGCGGCTTCAACGTCTATCCCAAAGAGGTGGAAGAAGTGCTCTACACCCACCCGGCTGTCTTCGAATGCGCCGTTATCGGGGTTCCCGATCCCGACTGGGGCGAAGCCGTCCGGGCAATCGTCGCCTTGCGACCAGGGACCACGGCCACGGAAAGGGAACTGCTGGATTTCTGCCGCAAGCACCTCTCCAACTTCAAGCGTCCCAAATCCGTGGGCTTTGTTGAAGAAATCCCCAGAAATCCCTCAGGCAAGGTACTTAAGCGCGTCCTGCGGGAAGAAGCGCAATCGCGCAACCACTGAGCCAAACAAAAAAACGATTTGGTATCTATTTTGGAAGTCACCCTTGGGCCTATACCGCCGTTCAGGTCTTGCTGCTCAACCTGAATTGCCCGGTGAAACAAGCGGAGGAATAAGCCGGAATCATGCAGCACATGCTTCTCGATAGTATCCTGCACAAGAATGCCGCCGACCCAGGATGCAGCGACAAAGTGGCTTTGATCTGCGGCGACAACACCCTGAACTATGCACAGCTAAATCAGCAGGTCAACCGCCTCGGCAACGCCTTGATGGATCTGGGAATCGCACGCGGCGACCGCGTTGGCATTCTGGGACGCAACTCGGATACCTATGTCCTGATCTACTTCGCGCTGGCGCGAATCGGCGCGGTGGCGGTGCCGATCAACTTCTGGTACAAAAGCCAGGAGATCTGCTATACGCTCGAACAGTCCGGCTCTTCGGCGCTAATCGCCGACGGCCAGTTTGCAGAAGCCATCGCCCCGGCCCAACGACAATTGCCCGGGCTGCGCTGGACGCTCTATTACGGCCAGCAACAGGTGCCCGGCTCTCCATCCCTGGAAGAGGTAATGGCAGCCGCTGCGACGGCCAATCCCGAGGTCCAGGTAGACGAGAACGACCCCCATATCATCCTCTATACCAGCGGTACCACGGGCTTTCCCAAAGGCGCTACCTTCTCGCACCGAAGTCACTACATACACGCTCTCTCCCTGGCTCAAACCACAGGAGGACGGGCCGATGACGTGGGCCTGGTAATCTACCCGCTTTTCCACACCGGCGGACCCGACTGCCTGCTGCTGCCCCACTTCCTGCTGGGCGCAACCCTGGTCATCCTGGATGGCGGCGATGCAGACGAGATCCTGAGGCTGACCCAGCGCCACCGGGCCACCAATATTTTCTGCGTCCCCACGGTCTGGCGGCGCCTCCTGGCCCGGCTGCGAGAACGGGATTACGACGTCTCTTCCGTGCGTCGTTGCCTGGGCTCCTCCGATACCTTCCCGCCCGACTTGCTGGACGAGATCATGCAGCGTTTCAACGCTGAGGTCTATGTCACCTACGGCCTGACCGAGGCCGGCTGCCTGCTCACCGTTTGCCGCCTGACGCATGAGGATCGCAGTAAACTGGGTTCGGTTGGCCGCCCCATGCCCATTGTAGAACTGGCCCTGATGGACCAGGAGGGTCGCCCCGTACCTCTTGGAGAAGTAGGCCAGGTCGCCGCCCGCACCCCGGGCGTCATGAACGACTATTGGCAAATGCCGGAGCGCACCGCCGAGGCACTGCGGGAAGGATGGCTTTACAGTGGCGATATGGGCCGCCTTGACGAAGAGGGTTACCTGTACCTGGCCGGACGTGCCAAGGACATGATCATCAGCGGCGGCGAGAACATCTACCCACTGGAGATCGAGCGCCTGCTAAAGGAAAATCCCCAGATTCGCGATGCTGCCGTGGTTGGAGTGCCGGATCGGGAATGGGGCGAATCGGTGCTCGCCGTGGTAGTCCCGGCTCCCGGCACAACGCTCACCCGGGAGGCAGTCGTAGACTACGTGCGCCAACGCCTGGCCGGCTATAAAAAACCGCGCTACGTGGAACTGGTGGACACCTTGCCGGTAACCACAGCTACTGGCAAGGTACAAAAAGGTGTGCTGCGGCAACGCTACGCAGAAAAATACGGCACCCAATAACTGCGAAGAGGGTATTATGGAAGGCTTGAATGACGCACAAATTTCCCTTTTGAAAACACAGGGCTATCTGCTGGTTGAAGACGTACTATCGCCGGAAGTCTTTCGCCCCCTGATCTGCGAACTTGAGCAGATCATCGACGAAAAGGCACGCCGGGCCCACGACGCTGGAGACCTCGAGACTCTTTTTGCCGACGAGCCCTTCGAACGCCGCCTGGCGCGAATCTGTGCCGCTTTGGAAAATCCCTCCGAAATTCTGCAAAGCGTCCAGCACAAGCTCAAAACCGAAGGCATGTTCAAGATACTTACACACCCTGGTCTCTTAGCTATTGTCGAGTCTCTCATCGGCCCCGAAATTCTTGCTCATCCGCAATTCAACTTGCGCGCCAAGCTACCCAACCAGAAAGAGACCGAGGTGCCCTGGCACCAGGATCTGGGCTATTTGCAACCAGATGCCTCCGAAACCTTCATGGTTAACTTCTGGATTCCGCTCGTTGATGCAACTAGGGAAAACGGCTGCATGGAAGTGATCGCCGAGAGCCACAATTGCACCTTGCTCCAGCACCACGGGGAAATGGGTCCCGGCCGCAATTTCAAGGGCATCCCCGACCAGGACCTGCCAGCAGGCGATCGGGTTCCCTGCCCCGTGCGGGTGGGCAGTGTTCTGCTAATTCAGCACAAGACTATCCACCGTTCCATCCCCAACCATTCCGACCACATCCGCTGGAGCCTGGATCTGCGTTATTCAGACCCGGCGATGCCGACCGGCCGCGATTACGCCTCGGGATTCATCGCCCACAGCCTGAACCATCCCGACTCCGTTGCCCACTCGCTCGAGGACTGGCTCAAACAGATAGAAAGAGCTTAACCATCAAACCGCTCGGATACCCATTTTTCCCCTGCAATAAAGCGGAGGATTGAGATAAGCAAATGAACCAGAATGCAAGGGACTCATACCCCATCCTCGTCGTCGAGGATGATCCTCTTTCCTTCCAACTAATTGAGGCCAAACTGCAAAGTCTCGGTCACCTAGTAACAAGTGCAGTAAACGGCAGAGAAGCTCTGGACCTTATCAAGCGAGGCATCTTTCCCATCCTTATCACCGATTTGAATATGCCTTTGATGGATGGTTTCGAACTATGTCGGGCCGTAAGAGCCCAAAAACTTCCCGGTTATGTCTACATAATCATAATCACCAGCCTGGACACACGAGACGGTGTCATTAACGGTTTGCAAGCCGGGGCGGATGAATACCTTACAAAACCCATCAACCCCGCCGAATTAGAAGCGCGGCTCAATACGGGGAAACGAATTCTGGCCCTAGAGCGCTCTTTGCGCAAGGCCAACGAAGAAATCCGCCTGCTCTCTATCAGCGACCCCCTCACAAAAGTTTTCAACAGGGCCTATCTTTCGGTTCGGCTCAGCGAGGAAATCGACCGCGCCCAGCGCTATAAGCGCCCAATCTCCATCATTATGTGCGATATCGATCACTTCAAAAAAATAAACGACTCTGGGTCACCAGGCAGGCGATGTGGTACTGGAGAGGTTCACCCGCCTTTTAAAGGGATTGATTCGCCCCAAGATAGACTGCCTGGCGCGCTACGGCGGCGAGGAATTCATCATTATCTTGCCGGAGACGAACTTTTCGGGCGCTGAGATAATGGCCGCTCGGCTGCACAAAAATGTCAACGAAATGAAAATATTGCTGGATGATGAAGATTTATCTATCACAGCCAGTTTCGGCGTCTGTGGAACCACCACCACGCCATCGCCAATTATAACGCCCGATTCCCTGATCAAACAAGCGGACGACTTGATGTACCAGGCAAAAAAGGAAGGCAGAAACAGGGTGGTCTCAAAAAAAATATAAGTGGGACTTGAAACCATTCTCAGCTAAAATTTTGTGCACAAGACCTCGCCCGCAGGCGCGGCGCATTTTCGATATCCCCTGCAGCCATCTGCGCCGCGCTCCTACCAACTTGCTAGGGGCCCTGGCGCAAAGCCTTCCTGCGGACTCGTCCCCCCTTGCTTTCTCGCCCGACCAACAGTAATTTTTTGTATGTGAAATTTCCACACAACCACATTTATCGGACTTGAGAAGAGTTGCATCATGGCTGACAAGCAGCAGGTCCCGATCCTGGTGTACCACCACGTCTACCCGGAGGAAGCCACCGACCTGCAGCAGGCGACCTTTGCAACCGGTGCCGGCATTATCGGCGAGGCGCTCTTCCGCCGCCAATTGCAATATATTGCCGAAGGCGGTTGGACGGTCGTTTCGACCTCGCAGATCGTCGATTGGCTGGTGACAAAAGAACCGCTGCCCCACAAAGCAGTTGCGCT
>CAXFTV010000096.1:0-1822 GCA_964005845.1 uncultured bacterium | reverse complement strand
CGATAGGAAAAAATCCGCGAAGTGGTGCCCAGCAGTCGTGCCGCCTTGGTTACGTTGCCGCGGGTGTTCTTGAGGGCTTCCACCAAAATTTCGCGCTCGTACGAGGACATCATCATTTTGAACGAGCCAGCAATTGGAGTGCCCGTGGCATCGGCGGTTTGCAGTGAGGGCGGCAGGTGGTGACCATGGACTACACCATCTGTGCTGAGGATGGTGGCGCGCTCGATACAATTTTCCAATTCGCGCACGTTTCCGGGCCAGTGGTAACTCATCAGCATATCGATGGCCGGGGTGGAGATACGCTTCATTTCCATGCCGTGCTGGCGGGCGCATTTCTCCAGGAAGTGTTCGGCCAGCAGGAGAATATCCGATTTGCGTTCGCGCAGGGGGGGAATGAAGATGGGAAAGACATTGAGGCGATAAAATAAGTCCTCCCTGAACTGCCCATTGGCGACTGCCTGTTCGAGGTCGACATTAGTGGCGGCAATGATGCGGACCTCGATGGGAATAGGGTTGCTACCGCCCAGGCGTTCGACTTCGCGGGCCTGCAAAACCCGCAGCAAATTCACTTGTACCGAGGGGCTCAACTCGCCGATTTCATCCAGGAATATAGTGCCGCCATTGGCGCGTTCAAAGCGCCCGGCTTTGCCGGCGGTGGCACCGGTAAAAGCGCCGCGATCATAGCCAAATAACTCGCTTTCGATCAGGGTTTCGGGAAGAGCTGCAACATGCACTTTGACAAAGGCTTTGGAGGCCCGCAAACTGTTGTAGTGCAAGGCATCCGCGACCAGTTCCTTGCCCGTGCCGCTCTCGCCGCGGAGAAGGACCGTGGCGTCGCTGGGGGCGACCTGGCCGACCAGGTCGCTCAGCGCCTGCATGGGGCGGGAGTTGCCGATGATATTGGCTGGATGGAAGCGTTCGCGCAACTGATTTTGCAAGCGCTGGTTTTCATCCAGCAGACGGGTTTTTTCCCTGCGGGCGATGTTGCGTGCGGCCACCGCCTGGCCAATCATGGTCGCGACTATGGATAGGAGGCGAACATTTTCTTGCAGCTGAGCATCGTCTTCGTACGGGGTATCCACACTGAGGGTGCCCACGGCCCCCTTCTGCAGCAGGATCGGTACGCAAATGAAGGAAGTCGGGGATTGGCTGCGGGTTCGCTTGCGGGCCCCCGTGCGGTTCAGAAAGAGGGGTTCGCTGCCGATGCGGGGCACGATTACCGGTTTGCCGGCTTCGACCACCTTGCCGGTTATGCCCTCGCCGATCTTGTAGCGTCCTTTTTCCATTTCTGATTTGGAGAGACCATAGGCAATGTCGATGGCTACGGCGCCTTCTTCCTGGTCCAGCAGGCTGAGGGTGCCAAGGCTCATTTCCATGCGGTCGCAGAGCAGTTTGAGAATTTCGTAGAGGGTTTTTTCAAAGTTGGTGGCAGCACCCAGTATCTGGCCGATTTCGTGTAGCACGGAGACCTGGCGGCGGGCGTTTTCTTGGGGTGTTAAGATGGGCATGAGAGAGTTTTTGTCTTTGTGAGAGAGCGGTGTGCAACTTACTGGAATGGCGTAAAGAAACCAATTTATACAAAATTGTAAAATCAAAAGTTAAAAGTCCTGCCAGGGCTGTGTCAATAGACATATAATCGCACCAGTGGGGAGTTTGACATTTTCTTGCCGGTGCGGTATCATACCGTTGTGAAAGGAGGTGCGCATGGGTCAGGACATTAGCCACATGCTGCGGGAATGGGAGTTTGATCCCGATTCCAACGTGCGAAAAATACGCGGAGATGATGGAATTCAGAAAGTTCAGGTGCGAATTGATCAGGGGG
>CAXFTV010000095.1:0-5215 GCA_964005845.1 uncultured bacterium | reverse complement strand
GGCGGGGATATCGGTGCGTCCGTCGGTGCGCGCCTGCAGGCCAACCTGCAGGTTTTCCAGCACCGTCAGACGGGGAAATATCTCGCGGCCCTGCGGTGCGTAGCCCAGTCCCCGCCGGGCGCGGCGATCGGCGGGCAGGGCGGTGATGTCCTCGCCGCCGAAGAAAACTTGTCCCTTGCTGGGTTGGAGCAGGCCCATGATGGTTTTCAGGAGGGTGGTTTTGCCCACTCCATTGCGGCCCATGATCGCCGCTATCGAAGCGCTGGGGATACTCAGCGTCACATCGCGCAGAATGCGGCTGCCGCCGTAGTGCACGTCCACATCTTCGACGTCCAGGATGGCCTCAACTCGCTGCAATGTGGGCCTCCTCGCGTTCCATGGAAGTGCCCAGGTAGCACTCGATGACGCGGGGGTCGCTCTGCACTTCTTCCATGGAGCCTTCCACCAGGACTTTGCCCTCGTGCAGGACTGTGACCTTGCGGGCGATCTGGCGCACGAATTCCATATCGTGCTCGATGACGATCAGCGAGTGGTCCGCGGCTAGATCCTGGAGCAATAACCCGGTTTTGTAGGTTTCTTCGTCGCTCATGCCCGCGGCCGGTTCGTCGACCAGGAAGAGCTTGGGTTCCTGCAGGATGACCATGGCGATTTCGAGCCACTGCTTCTGGCCGTGGGACAAGGTTCCCGCCATCTCCTCCAGCAAGTCCTGCAGGCCGGTGCGCTCGGCCACGGCCTCGATGCGCTGCCGGTCTGTGGCGCACAAGCGGTGCATCAGCGATTTGAACACGCCCCGGTCCATCCGCATGGCCAGCACGAGGTTGTCCAAGACCGACAGCGAGGTGAAAACCGAGGGCGTTTGAAATTTGCGCCCCACGCCGGCGGCGACAATTTCATCTTCGGATAGATGGGTCAATTCGAGTCCGCCGAAAACGGCGTGGCCCCTATCTGGCCGGGTCTTGCCGCAGAGCACGTCGAGCAGGGTTGTTTTGCCGGCGCCGTTGGGGCCGATGATTACCCGCAGTTCGTTTTCCTCGAGTTCGAAAATATCGATGTCCAGGGCTTTAAAACCCTCGAAGGAAACGCTCAATTTTTCAACGTAGAGGTGATTCATGCCTTTTTTGCCCCTCGCTTTCTGAGTTTCGTCGCAATCCCGACGATGCCCTCGGGAAAAAACAGCACGATGCCGATGAAGAGGATGCCGAGGAAGTAGAGCCAGGTACCCGGGAAGGCACCCGTGAGGTAACTGTAGAGCAGGTTGACCAGGACGGCGCCGACCATGGCCCCTACCAGGGTGCCCCGGCCGCCCAGCGCGGTCCACACCACGATCTCTATCGAGGCCTGCACGTCCATGCGCCCCGGCGTGATGATCCCCGTCTGCGGCACGTAGAGCATCCCACCCAGGCCGGCCAGCATGCCGGCGACCACAAAGACGAAAATTTTATAGCGGGTGATATGGTAGCCGATGAAGCGCAGGCGGTGCTCGCCGTCGCGGATGGCCACCAGGAGTTTGCCCACCTTGGAGTGGACCATATAGCGGCATAGATAATAGGCGGCCAGGAGCGCGGCGCAAGTGGTTATATAAAGGCCGCGCTTGGTGGCCGGCTGAGTCAATTCAAAGCCCAGCAGGCTCTTGAAATCAGTCAGGCCATTGGTGCCGCCCAGCATGGTTTCGTTGCGCAAGAAAAGGAGCCACATGGCCAGGGCCAGCGCCTGGGTGATGATGGCAAAGTAGACCCCCTTGATGCGGCTGCGAAAAGCCAGGAAACCAAAAATCAGCGCTGCCGCACCGGGCACTAGAAGACCCAGTAGCAACGTGAGCGGCAGGCTGTGGAAAGGTTCCCAGAAAAAGGGCAATTCTTCCACCCGATTCCACACCATGAAATCGGGCAGCACGCTGCCGTACACGCCCCTGGTGCCGGTTTTCAGCAGCATGTGCATGCCGATGGCATAGCCGCCCAGGCAGAAGAAGAAGGCCTGGCACAAAGACAGGATGCCGGTATAACCCCAGATCAGATCCATCCCGAGAGCGACGATGGCGAAGCAGAAGTAACGGCCCCACAGGTTGAGGGTAGTGTCGGCAATAAAACCCTGGGCATTGAGCAGGGGGACGAGCAGGCCGAATAGGGCGAAAAGCCCGAGGGCGATCCAGTGGTGCCGCGTCGCACTCATAATTCCTCGCTCCGGCCTCTGGCCGGGAACAGGCCCGTGGGGCGAGACTGCAAGAAGAGAATGATCAGTCCCAGGAGGATGACCTTGCTGTAGACCGCCTCGAACAGGGGTTCGAGAATCTTGTTGAAAATGCCGAGGCCCAAGCCGGCGCTGATGGTGCCCAGCAGCTTGCCCACCCCGCCGGTAACCACCACCAGAAATGAGTCGACGATATAGGTCTGCCCCATATTGGGCACGACGTTGCCGATTAGCGTCATGGCCCAGCCGGCGATGCCGGCAATGCCCGTGCCCAGCAGGAAAGCCAGGGCGTCAATGCGCCGCACCGGAATGCCGACACAGGCGCTCATGTCCCGGTTCTGGGTCGTGGCCCTGAGTCTGAGTCCAAAGCGGGTGCGGAAGAAAAGAATCAGCAGGCCCCCGACGATGGCGGCGGCCAGCGCCATGATGAACATGCGGTTGTAGGGCAGGACGATCTGGGGCGCGATTTCGTAGCCGCCGCTGAGGATCCGGGGCAGTTTGACCGCCGTCAAATCCCCGAATATGCTGCGCGCCAGCTGAATCAGGATCAGGCTTATGCCCCAGGTGGCCAGCAGGCTTTCCAGCGGCCGGCTGTAGAGGTGGCGGATGATGATCAGTTCCATCAGCAAACCAATGCCGCCGGCGGTCAAAAACGCAAAGGGCAGGGAAAGGGCGAAGAACAGGTCGGTATATGCCGGGGGCAGGAGGGCCAGGCATAGATTCTGTACCACGTAGGTGGTATAGGCGCCGATCATCATGAACTCGCCGTGCGCCATGTTGATGACTCCTATCTGGCCGTAGATGATCGCCAGACCCAGCGCCATCAGCACCAGAATGGACCCCAGGCTCAGGCCGCTGAAAAAGGTCTGCACGATTTGCATGTAAAAGCCGAAGCGCTTCAGACTTCCAATGGCAGTTTCGATCTGCTCGCGCACCTTAGCATCCGGTTCGGTCTCTGTTCCGCCAGCTTGCAGGCGCGCCTGCAGCAGGGGCAGGGCCAGCGGGCTGTTGAGGTCTTCCAGCTGCTGCACCGCCTGCAGGCGCACGGTCGCATCCTGGTGGTCGAGCAAGAGCTTGGCCAGGGAGACCTGTTTGAGGCGTTTAATGGAGCCATCCGTCTCGGACTCTATGGCCTGCCGCAGGATGGGAATCGCCGCGGCTCCGCCCTTGTTGCCGATATTTTCGGCGGCGATGCGCCGCTTCTGCGCTTCGGGATGGAAGAGTTCGGCCCGCATCAAGTAGGGCTGGATGAGGGCCCGGATTTTGCGCCCGGTTTCCACTTCTTCCAGATCGTAGAGCGAAACCACGACTGCTGCACCCTGCGGGTCGCGGAGCGCCTGGCGCTGCGGGTAGATGGCGAAGAGCGGCACGATGGAATCGCCGTATTCGTCCATCTCTTCCTCGCCGATTATAACCAGACCGGCGTGCTCGGCGCGTTCTTGCCACACATAGACCTCGCCGTTGAAGAGGCCGTGCATGAGTTCGTAGTAGGCGGGATCGCCGCGCTCGGCCAGTTCCCGCACGGCACTCTCTATCGCCTCGTCCTCAGCGCTCGAAAGCTGCTTGAAGAGCCGGGTTTCCCCATCCGTTCCCGCGGTCGTCGCCCAACTCTGCGAACCGGTCGCCGCGATCCAGGTGAGGATCGCGGCGACGAAAAGAAGTCGAGGCAGGTATGTTTTTCGCATGCGCGATTAATTTGCCCTGGTGAATTTTACTTAGAAAGTCAGCAGCGACTCGAGGCCAATTATCGGCACCGCATCGGCCTCGCCTTCTGTGAGCATTTTGACTTCGGCGACCAGGGCCCAGTTGTCGGAGAGGGCATAGCTGGGAGCGAGGGTGATCTCGTTCGTTTCTTTATCCTTGCCGTCGCCGGGCGGAGTTAGCGCGATGGCCGAGTAGCGGGCAGTGATGGCAATTTTGTCGTTGAGGGCGTAATTGGCCATCTCCAGATAGCCCAGACCCGAGTCGTACTTAGCGTCATCCTTCGTCCAATCGCTCAGCACATTCACCTCGGCGGCAAGCGAGAGCGGCCCCTTTTCGTACAGGGCCCAGACGTTGATCAGCCTCTGCTCGTCTTCCATGGCAAGGGCCGCTTTGGCCGTTACCCCTGCAGCCGGGGTCAGGGTCAACTGGGCCTCGAGACCGAAATCATCGTCCAGTTCTTTTTCATTGCCGTCCCAGACGCTGGAGACAAGCGCGCCGTAGAGAGCGAATTTCTCCTTGCCGTAGGAGGCGGAAATTCCGTGCTGATAGCCGCCGTAGACCAGCGTTGCGGAATAGGAATATTGATACATGCCGGTGGGTTCGGCCGCTTCGAAGCCGGTGCAGCTGAGGAATTTGCCCAGGGTCAGGTCGACGCCGCTGCCGGTCTCGTAGGCGATGTAGGCCTGCTCCAGCGCCACATTTTCAGACAGGGCATTCATATCCGCCCGCACCGAAATACCCTCGCCTAGGTCGGAAGAAAAGTCGACTTCGAGCTGATCCAGCGAGAGGGTCTTGTCGCCGTCATTACTCAGGAAGCTCATGTCGATAAAGCCGGATAGTTCGACATCAGCTGCGGCAATCTGGGCGGAAAGGGCGAGTACTGCGATGGCATTCAAGAGTTTTCTTAGCATTGTCAATTTTTTCCTTCTTAGCTGTTGTAAAGTTTAGTGGGGCCAGGCGCGATGAGGGGTGGATGGGAAATTACTCTATGGTATAGGTACCCATGAAGTCGACGTGGTCGCAGTCCTTGTCGGCACTGGTGATATCGTCCCACGGGTCCGGGGCCACCAGGCCCGCGGACTCGTCGACGATCTTGAACTGGCCGTTCTTCTTGATCTCGCCGATGTAGACGGGTTTGTGCAGATGGTGGTTCTTGGCGTCCATCACGACCTCGCCGCCGGGCGAGTCATAGCTCAACCCGTAGAGCGCCGGCCGCACCTTTTCGACGGCGAAGGAACCGGCCTTTTCAACCGCCCCTTTCCACAAGTAGACTCCGGTGTAGGCCCACAGGATCGGATCGTCCGTCACTCGCTTCAAAGCGCCG
>CAXFTV010000094.1:0-5853 GCA_964005845.1 uncultured bacterium | reverse complement strand
TTTTTCGTGCTTGAAATCGAGCCCGTCGATACCGCTCAGATCCGCCGGCAGATCGCCGCGGGCACCGATTTCCAGATGGCGATTTTGAAGGCGAAAATTCGAGTTGCGGATGGCCGCGTGATCGACCCCGCCGTTTTGCACCAGCAACGTGGGGTAAAAGAGCAAACCTTTCTCGTGGGCGCGCTCGCAGACGATGCCGAGGGGATCCTGGCCTTCGTCTATGAGGTGTTTGGCATTCTGGTTGGCACGGCGAAACACGAGGTGGTCCCATTGTTCCACGTTGTGTCCCAGCAATTCTCCCACCTGCGTATCGTGCAAGACCGTACGCCCCTCCCCCAGACAAAACATCACCGCCTCGATCGGGGTGCCCACCAATTCGTCTATACAAGCCTGGTATTCTTCTTTGCTCATTGGCGGCTCATAGCGGTAAATGTGCGGATGCCGCCCATCGTGGTAGAACATGATTCTTGGCCTGGACATAGCGATATCCTCCCGCAAGGTTGAAAACTTTAATTTAAAGGATTATTATACTCTAGCACAAAATTAGCGCTTATTCACAGGAGCATGAAACCGTGACCCAAAAAATCGATTTTCCACCCATTATCTTTACCGACGACGGCTGGATAATGGGGGCTACTGAACCTCCCCTGAGCGTCCAGGACTTAAAGGAGAAAATAGTAGACGGCTATGCCGGCACCGGCGGAGCTCTGGGGTGGAGTCTGGGCGATCACGAACTCTACCACTACGAAACCGAAGTCGGCGAGATCTTTGGGACCGGCTACGAGGACTTAGAACCGGACCTTTACTCCTTTGTCTTTTCTTCTATCCCGGGGCTGCTCACCCGGACCAGTGCCAACGTGCGCGCCCTGATCGAATCCTGTGGCGGTCCCATGGGCGCCCTGACCGAGTTGTGCCGCCAGGCCGGTGTTCCCTTCTTCCCGCGCTTCCGCATGAACAGCCACTACGAAATTCACCCCGACCACCCGAGCTATGGATGCTTCCGCCGCCAGCACCCCGAACTGCTCATCGGCCAGCCAGGCGAGATCATCCCAGAAAATACCCTCGAGTGGGGACTGCGCACAGGCAAAAACTATGCCTTTCCCGAGGTGCGCGACTACGCCCTCGGCCTCATCACCGAATCCTTTGAACGCTGGGACGTGGACGGCGTCGAATTGGACTTTATGCGCCACCCGGGGTTTTTCCGCATCGAGGAAGCTTATGCCAACCGCTACCTGATGACCGACCTGATCTGCCAGGTGCGCCAGCGCCTTCATCGGACTGCTGCGGCACGCGGCAAGGAACTTCCACTACTGGTGCGCGTCCCCCCGACCCTGGCGGATTCTGCCCGTGTCGGGGTGGACGTGGCCCACTGGATAGAACGAGGGCTGGTGGATATTGTCATCGTCGGTGGCGGTTTCATTCCCTTTGAAACCCCGGTAGGAGAATTCGCCGCGGCGGCAAGGGGTACTAGCTGCCGCATATACGGCTGCATCGAGGCCACCCGCACCATAGACCCGAAAGATATGCGCGCTCTGGCCAGCCGCTGGTGGCGCGACGGGGCCGACGGCATCTACCTCTACAATTTTTACACCATGGCTCCAGATTGGAACGAGCGCACCTTCGCAGAATTGAGCAGTCCCGCCACTTTGGCAGGCCTGGACAAGCGCTATAAACTGGAAAGGGCCGGTGCGTTTACCCCCTGCAGCGGCCACAGCTGCGGCTTCCGTTACGCCAGCCCCTCCACCCAGTTGCCGGTGATCCTGGATGAAAGCGTCCTTGGGGGCGGCCCTCTACTGACTATCGACCTGGCCGACGACCTCGATGCCGCCCGGAGGGCCAATACCCTCGGCCCCTGTCGCCTTTTTATCCATCTGGAAAACTTCACTGCAGACGATAGTCTCGAAGTGCGGCTAAATCGGAAACCCGTACCCTGGAATGGCGCCCGAGTCGACTTTGCAGGCTGGAACGAACTACGGGTGGCCTCGCTGTTCTGGGGCAGCTATCCCACCCGTCCAAGGGAAGTTTTCCAGCAGGGCACCAGCGTCGAATTCGAGCTCGATTCTGAAATTTTGCGGCGGGGAGAAAACGAGGTGGAAATAGGCCTCGTAGAAAGGTCTTCGCAGTCGGCCCCCCGAGTGCAAGTCCAGGACCTGCGCTTGACCATTACCTATGAAACCGCCTAGAAACCGGGGAAAAACCCTCGCGTTTCTTTGCCCAGAAAAAACTTTTCTGTCTTTGGCGCCCCGCGCTCCCGGAATGCCCAAACGAATTTTCAAAAACTAGCCCCCGGACGCTCGAGCACCATACCCTCGCCTTCCAGCCGCGTTTTCATTGCCGCGAACTCCGGGGTGCCGTCATCGTCCCAGTACTCCGTTTCTATTGGGGCCGCAAAACTCATCGGAACCAGACCGCGGACCCAATCGGGACGCACCAGGAAATGGCGCTTTTTATTGGTATCGAAAAGGTGGTACATCCGACTGCCATTGGCGAAGCGGGAGCTGAGAATCCATGCTTCCGCTGGCGGCATTTGCAGCTTTCCCAAGCGCTCCAATTCGGCGCGGTCCAGCGTCAACCCCAAACCAGGTTTTTCGGGCACTCGCACAAAACCATTGATCGGCTCCAGTCGCTCCTTTACGACATCGCTCTTGCAGGTCTCGGAAGCATTGATGAAATGGAAGTTGGCCGAGGGAAACGCGGCCATCATGTGCGTCACCATAGTGCGGGTAATAGTGCTGCCCACATTTTGCAGCATAAAGGGAATATTCCCAGCGGCAAATAAGCCGGCCGCCAATATCGCAGCACCAATTTTCTGATGCCCGCGCATGTAGGCATCTCCAGCCCCCATAAAAACCTCGTGGGTGCAATCCATCGCCGCCCGATGCCGTACGATGGGCAGTCTGAGGCGCTGGCGCAACTCGATCGAAGCCTCAATATCCTTCTCATCTATGCAATCCTCAAAGCAGCCAGCAATGGGCGACTGGGAAAGTCTTTCGAGCAGATCGGGCATGTGATCATCGGTGCCGCCGCCGGTGAAATCATAGTGGATCTTGAATCCTTCCGGGGCGACTTTCTCCATTGCCTCTGTCTGAGCGAAAATATTTTCGAAGGGCGATAGATGAAACTTCATCCAGGTATATCCCTGGGCGGCAAAGCGCTCGACTGCCTCGGCCATGCGCGCGGGGTGGGTGGACACGGTCCAGCTACTCACCGGAACCCAGGAACGGCACTTCTGGCCAAAGAGTTTGTAGACCGGTACACCGGCGGCCTGCCCCATCAAATCGTACATGGCCGTGCCCAAGCCTAGCGAGCTCTCATCGCCCATCCACTCGAAGGGATTGGTGCCAATGTACTGGTCGACGACCTCCTGCGGCTCAGGATCGCCACCCTTTTCTCCCAGGCCCACCCGCCCGTCGTCGGTGTGGACGACGTAGACCGTTTGCCGGCGCGGGCCGTAGTAGTGGTTCAGCTGGTAGGCTATCCAGTCCTGGTATTCAATGGCCACGTGGTGCGTTTCGATCTCGGTCACCTGCAAAATAGACACCTTTCGTTGCGGCTCTCTCCTCGCCGGTTGATAAGTAGTATAGTAGGATTTATCTTTGGAAGCGCCAAATTTCCCGATAAATCATTTAAAATACCCCACTAGGCCGCCTCCCCAAGCAAAACTTTGGGCAAGAGAATTTCTTTAAGACAGCGGGGCAAAGGAGAATCCCAAGATGACGCCAGAACAGATCAACTACTTCCGCACTTTTGGATTTTTCCTCTGCAAAAATCTCCTTTTGCAGGAAGAAACGGAGGTTCTGTCCACGGCCTTCGACAAGGCGATGGAAAAAGCCCGAGGCGGCGCTCCCAAACCCGCACCCGGGGAGAAAAGGCAGCAGATCATTCCCTTCTTCGACTACGACCCGGAGGTTTTTTATGCCCTTCTGGACGACGCTCGAATTCTGGATACATTCGAGCAACTCCTGGGCGCGGATTTCATCCTGACGCTCAGCGAGGGCATTATCCACACGGGCGGCTCCGCCTGGCACCACGACGCCTACGGGCCCGAGGGTTTTTTCAGCATGAGAGCCGCCATCTATCTCGATCCCCTGGGCCCCGAAGAGGGTTGTCTCAGCGTCATCCCGGGGAGCCACTGCCAGGAGTTTCGCGATTATATCGTCGCCCACAAAGATGCTCTGGAGACTCTGTCGGAGGATATGCCGGGACAGTATCCGCTGGTCAACGAGCCCGGCGATGTGCTCTTCATGAACCACAAAGTTCACCACGCCGCCCTCAGCGCCAAACCCTGGCGGCGGGCCATCCATCTCAATGCGGTACAAAATACCACGCCAGAAAAAAACCCGCGACACTACGACTGGTTGGTAGAATTCCTCGCCGGGGAAACCAGGCGCTGGGGACGCTTCTATAGCGAGCGTCTGATAAACAGCGCTGGACCGCGGCGCAAGCAAATCCTCGACCGCGCCATTGCCCTGGGTTTTGGCGACAAGGGCTCAATTACCCAATTGCAGGATCTAACCTGAAAGGGGATGGCCCTGCCCCTTCCAACTATTTCTCGCAGTAAACCACGGCGACGCTCCAGGGCTCGATGCGGAGGGCAAAACTATGCTCGTGCAGGGCCAATTCAGCACCTGCCAACAAATCGTGCACCCGGCGCGAATCCCAGCGCGGCCGCCAGCGCACCTGCGCCACGGTGCGCTGGAGATTGAAGGCAAACACCAGCCAGCCACCCTGGCGCGAACGCCGCACAATCGGGACTACCCCCTCCCCTTCAAGTGCCAAAGGTGGGGCAACACCCGCTTCCCCGGCCAAGCCCAGAACGATTTCCGCTGCCCCGACATCGCCGAAACCGGCCGATAAGGTCAAGCCATACCATGTAAATCGGCCATCTTCGCTGCGCACGGCGAGGGTTTCATCACCCAATTTAGCCTGCGCTTGGGTAGCATTCTGCGGTTCGAGCACCGCGTAGCCGCAGGGCGTGGTGATTCCCACCCTACCGTACTGCGTTTCCAGCATATTTCTGCCCTGCTCTATATCGAAATCGGTCAGTGCCGAAAAATCCGCCACGCGCACTCCAAAACGGGCGGCAAAACCCTCTGGCGGGCCATAGCTCGACTGCCCATCGGCCGAGTACAAACCAAAGCTGCCCTCGGCCACCAACCGCGTCTGCGGACTCTCCTCAAGGGTGCGTTCTATGCGCCCCCGGGTCTGCTCGTCCATCATTGCCACATTGGGCAGAAACAGCAGGCGATAACCCGACCAGTCCATGGCTGGCGTCACCACATCGGCGCCAATTCCCCGGTTCCACAAGGTGCGGTAGACACCGCGCAAATCGGCGTTGAAGCGTTCGGTTTCGTCGTTGAGGCCGAACAACTCCTGCGACAGGGCATGATAGACGATTCCGACCTCGGCGCGAGGACACTCAAGTGGCAGATGCTCCTTCATTGCCTCGATTTGCCCGACCGCCTCCACCACGGCGGCAAAACGGCCCGTCGCTTGCCCATCTAGGGCCATGAGGTTATAACCCGGCGATTCGAAACTGAGATACTCGGGTCGGTATTGCCAGAACATCGACCCGGCAGCCCCTTGCGCAAGAGTCATCCACAGGAGAGTGGTCAATTCGCGCGGATCCGACTGCTTCTTCCAGGTCACTCCCCCACGCGCCATGCCCGCGTATATCTCCTCGTTCCACCAGCGCCCCTTGTTGCCAAGGGCCCGGGCAATATCGAAGCTAAAAGCGCGTTCGGCTATTTTTTCCGGATCATCCGAAGTAAGCAGGTTGTTTGAAGGCATGGACATACCCCAGCTATCCACTTCCCGGGCACAGGCCTCGTCCCAGGGCCGGGGGGTGCTCGC